>CAZTMO010000067.1:0-8865 GCA_964615105.1 uncultured Thermoleophilia bacterium | reverse complement strand
TCGACGACGTCGTCTGCGTGCAGTGCGGCCAGTGCGCCGCCGTGTGCCCGGTCGGGGCGATCGTCGAGCGCAACCAGATCGACGAGGTCTGGGACGCGCTCGAGGACCCGACCAAGACGGTCATCGTCCAGACCGCGCCCGCCATCCGCGCCGCCCTCGGCGAGTGCTTCGACTACCCGCCGGGGACGCTGGTGACCGGCAAGATGGTCGCCGCGCTGCGCCGCATGGGGTTCGACGGCGTGTTCGACACGGACTTCGCCGCCGACCTCACCATCATGGAGGAGGGCACGGAGCTCCTCAGCCGTCTCAAGAAGGCGCTCGTCGACGGCGAGGAGGTCGCCCTGCCCCAGTTCTCGAGCTGCTCGCCGGGGTGGATCAACTATATGGAGCACTTCAACCCCGACATGCTCGCCAACCTGAGCACCTGCAAGAGCCCGCAGCAGATGTTCGGGGCGATCGCCAAGACCTACTATGCCGAGAAGATCGGCGTGAAGCCCGAGGACATGGTCGTGGTCTCGGTGATGCCGTGCACGGCGAAGAAGTTCGAGGCGGCGCGGCCGGAGATGAACGACAGCGGCGTCCAGGACGTCGACGTCGTCCTCACGACACGCGAGCTCGGGCACATGATCACGCAGGCGGGCATCGACTTCCGCGCCCTGCCCGATGAGGAGATGGACGCGCCGCTCGGCATCTCGACGGGCGCCGCCGACATCTTCGCAAACACCGGCGGGGTCATGGAGGCGGCCCTGCGCACGGCGTGGGCGATCGTCACAGACTCCGCGCCGTTCCCCTTCCCGAACCTCCACGTCGAGCCGATCGCGGGCCTCGAAGGCGTCAAGACGGCCAGCGTCAAGGTCGAGGGCGCGAAGGGCGAGTGGGCGTTCCTCGAGGGCGCGGAGCTCAAGGTCGCCGTGGCCCACGGTCTCGGCAATGCCCAGAAGGTGATCGACCAGGTCAAGAACGGCGAGGCCGAGTACCACTTCGTCGAGGTCATGACCTGCCCCGGCGGCTGCATCGGCGGCGGCGGGCAGCCGCGCTTCACGACCAATGAGGTGCGCGAGGCACGGATCGCGGCGATCTACAAGGAGGACGAGGGGCGCGAGCTGCGCCAGTCGCATGAGAACCCCGCCATCTGCGCGCTTTACGAGGAGTACCTCGGCGCGCCGTGCGGCGAGATCTCGCACCACCTCCTGCACACCCACTACTTCGAGCACGAGCGCGTCTGAGACGCGAAGGGCAGAGCGGCGGTGAGCGGGGCGCTCGCGAGCGCCCCGCTCACCCCGATCTCCCGCCCGAACGACCGACACGGGCGGGAACGGGCGCCAGCTATACTGGCGGGGATCCGCGCCCGGCGCCGTGAGGCGCCCGGCCAGAGAGGACGACCGGCGGTGAACGAGCGTGAGTGAAGGCCAGAGACTGATCCTGATCGTCGACGACGACTTCGACTTTCTCGAGATCAACCGCATCATCCTCGAGAGAGCCGGCTACCGCGTGCTCGTGGCCACCAACCCTGACGAGGCCCACGCACGGATCGAGGCGGAGGTGCCGAGCCTCGTGATCACCGACCTGATGATGGACAGCCTCGACGCGGGCTTCGCCTTCTCCGCCGCCCTCAAGGACGACCCCCGCACCGCGGAGGTGCCGATCATCATCTCCACGTCGGTCACGAGCCAGCTTGGCCTGGACTTTCGCCCGCGCTCCGAGGACGACCTGCGCAAGATGCGCGTCGACGCCTACTTCGACAAGCCCCTTGAGGCTCGCGCCCTTCTGGCCAAGGTCGCCGAGCTGCTCGACGAGTCCGCCGATCCGCGCAAGGACACGCCATGAACGAAGAGGTCGTCGCCTACAAGCACCTCGTCACGACGATCCGTGAGAAGTGCCGCATGTGTTACACGTGTGTGCGCGACTGTCCGGTCAAGGCGATAGAGATCCGCGACGGCCAGGCGAGCGTGATCCAGACGCGCTGCATCGGCTGCGGCAACTGCGTGACCGTCTGCAGCCAGAACGCCAAGGAGGTCCTGAGCGGCGTCGCCGACGCCGACGCCCTGCTCGCGGCGGACGCGCACGTGGCGGCGATCGTCGCCCCGAGCTATCCCGCCGAGTTCACCGAGTGCGACACGGCGACACTGGTCGCTGCGCTGCGCGACCTCGGCTTCGACTCCGTCCACGAGGTCGCGTTCGGCGCCGACCTCGTCGCCCGCGAGTACGCGCGCCTGCTCGCCGACGACGCCCAGGGTCGTCACGTGGCGACGACCTGCCCCGCCGTCGTCTCGTACGTGCGCAAGTACCAGCCTGACCTGCTCGACAGCCTCGCGCCGATCGTCTCGCCGATGATCGCCACGAGTCGCGCCCTTCACAAGCGCCTCGGCCCGGACACGAAGATCGTGTTCGTCGGCCCGTGCATCGCCAAGAAGGGTGAGGCTGCCTACGAGCAGTTCGAAGGCGAGATCGACGGCGTCCTGACCTTCGCCGAGCTGCGCGCGATGTTCGCACGGGCGGCCATCGACCTCGCCGCCGGGCCGCAGGCGAACGACGAGTTCGACCCGCCTCACGGCAGCCTCGGCGGCCTTTTCCCCCTCACGCGCGGCCTGCTCCAGGCCGCCGACCTCAGCGAGGACCTTCTGACCGGGGAGATCGTCAGCGCCGACGGCCGTCACGACTTCGCCGCCGCGATCGAGGACTTCAGGAGCGGCAAGACCCAGGCCCGGCTCCTCGACATCCTCTGCTGCCACGGTTGCATCATGGGCGCCGGCGTCACGCAGGACGAGCCGGTCTTCACCCGGCGCGCCGAGGTCAGCCACACCGCCCGCGAGCGGCGTGCGACCTTCGACGAGGCGGCCTGGGAGGCGGCCATGGCCGAGTTCGACGGCCTCGATCTCTCGCGCACCTACGAGGTCTTCGACCAGCGCCTCAACGAACTCCCCACCCCCGATGAGTTGCAGGCGATCCTCGAGCGCATGGGCAAGTCGGCGCCCGAGGACCTCCTCGACTGTGGCGCCTGCGGCTACGAAAGCTGTCGCGAGCACGCCGTCGCCATCTGGCGCGGCCTCGCCGAAGTCGAGATGTGCCTGCCCTACGCGGTCGAGCGCCTGCGCCGCACGGTCGACGAGCTCGAAGAGACGAACCGCTCGCTGGCGAGCACAAAGGAGGCGCTGGTCAAGTCCGAGAAGCTCGCCAGCATGGGACAGCTCGCCGCCGGCATCGCCCACGAGGTGAACAACCCGCTCGGCATCCTTCTGCTTCACGCGAACCTGCTGCTCGAGGAATGCGACAACGACCCCATGGTGACCGCCGACGCGAAGCTCATCGTCGACCAGGCGAACCGCTGCAAGAAGATCATCTCCGGGCTCCTGAACTTCGCCCGCCAGAGCCGCGTCGTGCGGCAGCCCACCGATCTCGTCGCGCTCGTCAAGGGCGTCCTGCGCACCTTCCCTCTCGACGAGGACGTCGAGATCGTGCTCGAAGACCAGATCGCCGACCCCGTCGCGGAGATCGACGGCGACCAGATCGTCCAGGTGCTCACCAACCTAGTGGCCAACGCCCAGCACGCCATGCCGGACGGCGGCCGCATCGCGATCACGCTCCAGGGCTCCGACGAGACGGTCGTGGTCGCCGTCGCCGATGAGGGCACGGGCATCGCACCCGAGCACCTCGAGAAGCTGTTCAGCCCGTTCTTCACCACCCGGCAAGTCGGAAAGGGCACCGGACTCGGGCTCGCCGTGACACACGGCATCATCAAGATGCATCGCGGGCAGATCGCCGTCGAGTCGAACGCCGATCCCGACAAGGGACCGACCGGCACGACGTTCACGATCACACTGCCGCGACACGAGGTCGAGGCGGGCGCCGCGCTCGGTCTCGAAGAGATGGCGTCCGCGTGACGGTGAAGCTCGAGCCCGATCGCCAGGAGGCGCTCATGGACCCGCAGGAGGCGGTGCTCCAGGTCGTCATGGTCGACGACGAGGAGGCGCTCTGCCAGGGCGTGCGCCGCATCATCCAGAAGTACGACGTCCACGTCCCCGACGTGCGCGTCGACGCGACGTACGAATACCGCTATTTCACGACCGGCGAGGACTTCCTCGTCTATCTCAGCGAGGGCGGCGCGGTCGACCTTCTGCTTCTCGACCTGAAGCTGCCCGGCATGGGCGGCATGGACGTCCTCGACGCCCTCAGCGGCATGGGTCGCGACGTGCTCACGATCATGATCACCGCCTACGCCACCTTCGAGACCGCGGTCAAGGCGACCAAGCTCGGCGCCTACGACTTTCTCGCCAAGCCGTTCACGCCCGACGAGATCCGCTATGCGGTGCGCAAGGCGACGAGCCAGCTCATTCTCAGCCGCCAGGCGCGCAAGCTGGCGGAGGAAAAGCGCCAGGTGCGCTTCAACTTCATCAGCGTCCTGGCGCACGAGCTCAAGGCCCCGCTCAACGCCGTGGAGGGCTACCTCAACATCCTCGCGACGACCGAGAGCGACCAGAACCTCGCCATGGTCGAGCGCAGCATCGTGCGCGTCGACGGCATGAAGAAGCTCATCTCCGACCTGCTCGACCTGACGCGCATCGAGTCGGGCCAGCGGGAGCGGTCGATCCGCAGGCTTGACCTGCCCGAGCTGGCCCGCGCCGCGGTCGAGCTCTTCGCCGTCGACGCCGCCCGCCGCGATATCACCGTCGCGCTTGACGCCCCCGATGACACCGAGCTGATGGCCGATGCCGGCGAAGTCGAGATCGTGCTCAACAACCTCGTCTCGAACGCGGTCAAGTACAACCGCGACGGCGGCCGCGTCGACGTGACCCTCCGGCGCCTCGACGGAGGCGTCGAGATCGCCGTCTCCGACACCGGCATCGGACTCAAGCCTGAGGAGGCGGCCAAGCTCTTTCGCGAGTTCACGCGCATCAAGAACGAGCACACGGTGAAGGTGCTCGGCAGCGGCCTCGGCCTCTCGACCGTGCGCAAGATCGCCACGATGTACGACGGCGACGCCCGCGTCGAGAGCGAGCCGGGCGTCGGCAGCACCTTCACCGTCACGCTGAAGGACGCGCCGGCGGCGCCGGCGGACGACCACGCGTCCGCGGCGACGCCCTGATCGCCCTGCCGGCTTCAACTGCGTCACGGTCACGAGCCCCGGTCAGACTCCCGCTCAGGTCCGCAGCCAAGGCGCAGAGGCCGACACGGGAACACGGAGCATGGAGGTTGACCACTCATCATGGAGGCTGACCTGAGAACGCGTGCGCCCGTCCGCGCGCACGGTGCCGCTCGGCTGCTGTGCCTCGTGCTTCTCGTCTGCGCGTTCGTCGCGACGGGCGGCTGCGGCGGCACCGCCAATGGCGACGACACGACGGGGGCAACGGTCTCACAGCCCGTGTCCGCCGGCGGCGAGACGCCCGTCGAGTCACCGTCGCCGACAGAGACGTCGGTGCCGGACGAGAGTAAGGTCTTCACGATCGGCCGGGGCCAGGAGCATCGCGTCACCGCCGACGGCTCCACCGTGACCATCCACTGTGACGGTGGCGGAGATATCTACGTGCTCGCCGACCGCGCGACGGTGATGGTCACGGGGCGTGGCGAAGACCTCGAGGTGCGCGGTTCGCATGCGACGGTCCAGGCCGAGCGCATGGACGAGGTCGACATCCCCGGCGCAGGTAACGACGTCCGGATCATGAGGGCGAACGAGGCCGACGTCGACGGCGACCGCAACACGGTCCGCATCGACCGGCTCCTTGAGCTCGACATCGACGGCCATCGCAACGTGGTCAAGCTGGGGGCCGTCGCCCGTGAGGTCGAGGTCAGCCGGAACGACAACCGGGTGACGTGGCGCTCCGGGAACCCCAGGATCGACGACGAGGGTCGCGGCAACAAGGTCGCCAGGCAGTGAGAAGGCGGAGAGTGACGCGCCGGTATTGCGAGCGCACCCCTTTGACCAAGCATCGCGTGAGGGTCGCGCCAGTGCGGCTACCCGTCGGCGCACCACGCCTCGACGCAGCCGTGCCATACTGACCGCAGGAGCGCTTGTTTCCGCTTGCACAAGCGCTCCCGAAACGGCAGAATCGAGCGTGATCGAGGCCGTGCAGCACCGTGGGACACGCGGATCGAATTGCCGCGACCGAACGTTCACGCGTCGGCTCGGGTCCGGCGCTTCGGGGCGCCCACCGCGAACCATCGTGACACGGTCGCCGGAAGTGCCGGCGCACCGCGCGCCGCGCCATGGGGAAACGCAAGCGAGAGAGGGAGAGTGTGGTGCCAAGGATCCTGATCGTCGACGACGACCCAGACATCATCGAGGCCGGCAAGCTGGTCCTCGAACGCGAGGGTTACGAGGTCGACGGCGCGCCGAACCGCGCCGCCGGGCTCGCGCGTATCGAGGAAACACGACCTGACCTTCTGATCCTCGATGTGATGATGGAGGAGCCGGACGACGGCCTCAACATGGCCCGCGAGTTGCGCAAGAAGGGCCACACGCTGCCGATCATCATGCTGACCAGCGTGAACGCCGCCATGGGGCTCAACATCGACAAGGACGAGGAGATGGTCCCCGTCGACGAGTTCCAGACCAAGCCCGTGGAGCCGGCGACCCTGGTCGCCAAGGTCAAGGCGCTGCTCGAGAAGGGAGCGCAGGGCTGATGGTCGCACCCCAGCAGGAGGAGCTTCGCGCCGAGGTCGCCGGGCTGGTCGACAAGCTCGGCCCCGGACGCAGCTCGCTCATCCCGATCCTCCAGGACATCAAGCGCCGCCATCGCGGCGTCGACCCGGAGGCCATGCAGGTCGTCGCCGAGATGCTCGACATCCACCCCGTCGAGGTGTACAGCGTCGCCTCGTTCTACGCCTTCCTGCACGGCGCCCGGCAGGGCACCCACGTGATCCGCCTTTGCAGCACCCTGTCGTGCGACTTCGCCGGCAAGGACGCCGTCGCCGATGCCCTGCGCGAGCAGCTCGGCGTCGACTTCGGCGAGACCACCGACGACGGCCAGGTCACGCTCGAGTGGGCGAGCTGCATGGGCATGTGCGATCAGGGCCCAGCGCTCCTCGTCGACGACGAGGTGCACACCCGCGTGAGCCCGGCCGACGTGACGGCGATCGTCGCCGCCTGCCGCGCCGGCGAAGGGAGGGCCGAGGCATGACCGCCGCCATCGACTCCCGGGGCAACACCCTCACGTACGCCACCATCGAGGTCGACGCCGGCCTTCGCGCGGCGCTCGACATGACGCGCCCCGACATCATCGAGACGGTGAGCGCGAGCGGCCTCAAGGGACGCGGCGGCGCGGGCTTCCCGACGGGCATGAAGTGGAACTTCTGCGCCGCCGAGAAGGGTGACCTCAAGTACATCATCTGCAACGCCGACGAAGGCGAGCCCGGCACGTTCAAGGACCGCGTGATCCTCACGCGCTTCGCCGACCTGGTCTTCGAGGGCATGACCATCGGCGGCCGCGCGATCGGCGCGACGCTGGGTATCGTCTACCTGCGGGCCGAGTACACGTACCTGCGTCCGCACCTCATGGAAGTCATCAAGGCGCGCCGTGGGCGCGGCGTCCTCGGGCGCTCGATCATGGGCATCGAGGGCTTCGACTTCGACATCATCATCGCGATGGGCGCCGGCGCCTACGTCTGCGGCGAAGAGACCGCCCTCATCGAGAGCCTCGAGGGCTTCCGCGGTGAGCCGCGCAACCGCCCACCCTTCCCCGTCGTCGCCGGCCTGCTCAACAACCCGACGGTCGTCAACAACGTCGAGACGCTGGCCTCGGTGGCGGCGATCTTCGCCAAGGGCGTCGACTGGTTCAAGGCCTTCGGCACTGACAAGTCGACCGGCTACAAGCTGTTCAGCATCTCCGGCGACTGCGAGAAGCCCGGCGTCTACGAGTTCCCTTGGGGCATCACGATCGCCGACCTCCTCAAGGAGGTGGGCGGCGAAGGCGCCAAAGCGGTGCAGATCGGCGGCGCGTCGGGCGTCTGCGTGCCGGCGAAGGACTTCAGCCGGCGGCTGGCGTTCGAAGACATCCCCACCGGCGGCTCGGTCATGGTCATCGGTCCGCAGCGCGACATGCTCGACGTCGCCGAGAACTTCCTCGACTTCTTCGTCGAGGAGTCGTGCGGTCAGTGCACACCCTGCCGCCTCGGTAACCCCCAGATGCTGCAGACCGTCAGGCTCCTGAAGGAAGGCGCCTGCCCGCCGCAGTTCCTCGCCGACGTCAAGGAGCTCGGTGAGACGATGAAGGTGGCCTCGAAGTGCGGCCTGGGGCAGTCGAGCCCCAACGCCTTCCTCTCGATCCTGGAGGGCTTCGAGTCCGAGACCAGCGACCGCGCCCCGAGCGCGTGACGAGGGGAGTGAGCATGAGCCATCCCACCACCCCCATCCATCGCGCGCCGCTCTCGCAGCAGCACCGGCGCGTCATCACGACCACGAGCCCGGACGCCATCGGCGCCCAGGTGACGGTGACGATCAACGGAGTCGAGGCCAAGGTCCCGTTCGGGGCGACGATCCTCGAGGCGGCGAAGGCCGCCGGCGTGCACATCCCGACCCTCTGCGACCATCCCGACCTCGACGTCGCCGGCGTCTGCCGCATCTGCGTGGTCGAGGTCGAGGGCCAGCGGCTGCTCCAGCCGGCGTGCACCTTCCCCGTCGTCAACCAGATGAAGATCAATACTCACAGCCGCAGGGTGCGCAAGGCGCGCCGTCACGTGCTCGAGCTGCTCCTCAGTGAGCACTACGGCGAGTGCACGAGCTGCCTGCGCAACGGCAACTGCGAGCTGCAGACGCTGGCCGAGGAGTACGGCATCACCGAGTTCGCCTTCGGGCACCCCGAGGAGCCCCTCTGTGTCGAGGACCACTCGAGCTACTCGGTCATGCGCGACATGAACAAGTGCATCCGCTGC
>CAZTMO010000066.1:0-9136 GCA_964615105.1 uncultured Thermoleophilia bacterium | reverse complement strand
GTGAACTCCTCGCCGCAGTTGAGGACGAGCAGTTGGGAGTACGGCACGCCGGAGCCTTCCGCCAGCCCTTCCAGCTCGTCGACCAACTGCGGCACCCAGCGCCTCGCGTGGACGGCGTAGGCCGCGGCCTGCTCTTCGGCGGCGGCGAACGTGAGCCGCCCCTCGGTCATCGCCTCGAACCCCGCGGCGAAGAAGTCGACCGAGGCGCGCACCTGTTCGCGCGCCGCCTCGCCGACGGCGCGGCCCAGCTCGCGGTACGTGCCGCGCGCCTCGACATGGACGAAGGGTATGGCCATGGTCGTCTCCGGGTCAGGCGTCAAGGATGCGCCGAGGGTCGGGCCACTCGTCCAGGCCGGCCTCGCGCGCCGCGCGGTCGATGAGGTCGCAGAGCGTCGCGAGCACGTCGCCCGGAAGCCCGACCGACGCCCGGGCGACGAGTCCGGCGACCTTTTCCTCGGCGATGTCGACCACGCCGCGACGGCCGGCGGCGAGCCAGTCGCCGAGGCCGCCGCGATAGCTCAGCAGCGGTGTCACGAAGTCGCTGCGGATGTAGCGCCGTGTGTGCCTGGTGCCGAGAAAGCCGTGGCTCGACAACACACCGTCGACCATGGCGTCGACGTCGAGTGCGTCACTGTCCCACGGGCGCGGGGTGGCCGCGTAGATGGCGTTGTTCAGGATCTCGTCGTCGACGGCGATGGCCTCGAGGCAACTCCCGGCGCCGGCCTGCATCTCGCCGATGCCCGACAGCAGCCGCGGCCGCGCGGCGAGGCCGAGCAGCGCGTTCACAGCGCGCTCGTACCCGAACTGGGCATCGACGACCTTGCTGTCGCTGCACGGCCCGTAGCAGTCGCAGGCGAGTCCGTAGCGCCGCGCGAGCAGCACCGCGGCGATCGAGGCGACGCCCGTCTCGGGCGTGCCCGAGACGACGACGCCGCTGCGCGGGTCGACGGCGCTGAGCCGCGGGCCGTAGTACACCGGCACGCCGGAGGCGGCGAGCTGCGTGAGCACGAGGCCGGCGAGGACCTCCGCGTTCTGCTGTGCGACGGCCGCCGACATCGCGGCCGGCGCCGTGGTGGCGGCCGCCGGGCAAGGGAGTATCTCGACCGCCGCGCCGCCGCGCCGCGCCTGCTCGACGAGGGCGTCCGCCACCTCGCCGCCGAGGGTCAGCGGGCTGACGGGCGAGAAGGCGAGGTCGATCGGGTAGGCGCCGTCGGTCCCGTCCACGCCGGTGACCGCGCCGGCCATCTCCGTGAGGTAGCGCGCCTGGAAGGGGTGAGAGATCCCCGGGCCGCCGATCGCCTTGTCGGTCTCCCAGGCGAGGATCAGATAGGAGTACAACGGCTCGAGGAGACCGGGAACGTCGCCCGGCTGCCACAGCGACGTCACCTGTCGCTGGTTGACGAGGTGATGCATGACGCGCGTGGCGAGGGCCTGGTCGCGGGTCGTCGCCCGCCGGCCGGCGCCGGTTCGCGGGTCGACCACGTCGCGTGCCCCGCCGAGGTTGTGGACGTAGGTCTGGGCCGGCTCCCCGTCCATCGCCAGCGACCTGGCGGGGTCGCGCGCCGCCAGCGCGAAGCGCTCGGGGCGGCGCACCAGCGCTTCGTCGACCACAGCGGCAGGGATGAGCACACGGCCGTCCCTGCCCGCGACGCAACCTCCGGCCAGAAGGAGGTCCTTCGCCGCCTCCGATTCGACGCGTACGCCGGCCCGCGCGAGCAGCTCGAGCGAGGCGGCATGGATCGCCTCGATAGCCTCTTCGGGCCAGAGATCGACGAGGCCCGTCATCGGGCCCCGCCCCTGTCTCGCCGCCTCACCCGGCAGCATCGCCGGTGGCGGCGGCCTCTGTCAGCCTTATGCAGGCGGCGTAGTGGTTGCCGCCGATGTGGACGTCGCTGGGCTCGATCTCTTTGCAGGCCTCGATCGCCTCCGGGCAGCGCGGATGGAAGCGGCAGCCGCTCGGGATGTCGACGGGGTTGGGGGTCTCGCCCTGGAGGATCACGTGCTCGCGCTTGGCGAGCGGGTCGGGCACCGGGATGACGCTGATCAGCGCCTTCGTGTAGGGGTGCTTGGGGTTGGCGACCACTTCCTCGGTGTCGCCGATCTCGACGATGCGCCCGAGGTACATGACGGCGATGCGGTCGCTGATCACCCAGGCGAGCGAGAGGTCGTGGGTGATGAAGATGTAGGTGACGCCGAGCTTCTCCTTCTGGTCGACCATGAGCTTGAGGATGTCGTTGCGGATCGACACGTCGAGGCTCGCCACCGGTTCGTCGGCGACGATGATGTCGGGGTCGAGCACGGTGGCGCCGGCGATGCAGACGCGCTGTCGCTGCCCGCCGCTGAGCTCGTGCGGGTAGCGGTAGAGGTACTCCTGCGCCGGCCGCAGCCCGGCCTCGTTGATCGCCTTGACGACGCGCTCTTCCTTCTCGCGCTCGCTGCTCACCAGGTCGTTGACCTCGAGCGGTTCGGCGACGATGTCGTAGATCGTCTGCTTGGGATTGATCGAGTTGTAGGGGTCCTGGAAGATGATCTGCGCCTTCTTGCGATACTCGCGCAGCGTGCGCTGGGTGAAGCGCTCGACCGGCAGGCCCTTGTAGAGGATGTGGCCGCCGGTCGCGTCCTCGAGGCGCAGGACGGCGCGGCCGATCGTCGTCTTGCCGCACCCTGACTCGCCGACCAGGGCGAGGATCTCGCCCTGCTTGACCTTGAACGAGATACCGTCGACCGCCTTCACGTACTTCTTCTCAGTCGAGACCAGCGCCTTGAAGAAGGTCTGATGGATGGGGAAGTAGACCTCGAGGCCGTCGATCTCGAAGAGGACGCCGTCGGTGACGTCGGCGGTGGCGAGGTCCTCGGTCGAGACCCGCCCGCCGTCGTAAGTGCCGCCGGGCTCGGTGAGAGCGCGCCGGTCGGCCGGAGCCGGTGTCGTGTGCTGCTCGTCGCCGGCCATGGTCACTTCGCCTCCTTGAACAGGTGACAGCTCACGGAGTGGCCCGGCTCGACCTCGATCGCCGCGGGGTCGACGGTGTCGCACTCCGCGATGCGCTCACTGCAGCGCGGCGCGAAGCGGCAGCCCGGCGGCGGCTCGAGCAGGTTCGGCGGGTCGCCCTTGATCGACGAGATCATCTCGCGCCTCTCGTGGATGTTCGGGAAGGCCTTGATGAGCTGACGCGTGTAGGGATGCTGGGCGTTGCCGAAGAGGTGGGCCGTGGTACCCGACTCGACCACCCGCCCGGCGTACATGATCACGCCCTTGTCGCAGGTCTCGGCCATGACCGAGAGGTCGTGGCTGATGAGGATGAAGGAGAGGTCGAGCTCGGCGCGCAGGCGCTCGATGAGCTCGAGGATCTGCGCCTGCACCATCACATCGAGGGCGGTCGTCGGTTCGTCGCCGATGACGAGCTTCGGGTTGCACGCCAGGGCCATGGCGATCATCGCCCGCTGGCGCATGCCGCCCGAGAGCTGATGCGGGTACTCCATGACGCGTTTGGGGTTGATGCCGACGAGCTCGAAGAGCTCACGCGCGCGGTCGAGCGCCTTGGCCTCCGAGAGCCCCTCGTGGAGCATGATCGGCTCGGCGATCTGCTTGCCCGTCTCCTGCACGGGGTTGAGGGCGTTCATCGCCCCCTGGAAGATCATGGACATCTCCTTCCAGCGGATCTTCGACATCCCGTACTCGGTGCGCTTGGTGATGTTGCGGCCGTCGAAGAGGACCTCGCCGGAGACGATGCGCCCGTTCTCGGGCAGGAGCTTGAGGACCGAGAGCGCCGCCGTCGTCTTGCCGCAGCCGGACTCGCCGGCGAGGCCGAGGCTCTCACCCTTCTCGACGTGGAAGCTGACGTCCTCGACGGCGTGCACCATGCCCTGACTGAGCTTGAAGTAGGTGCACAGGTCGCGGACCTCGAGGATGCCCTTGTGCTCGACCCGCTCGGGAGCCTTGGCGGCCGCAGGCGTCGCGGTGGTGCTCATCGCTCACCTCCCCCATGGCCCAGGCTCGGCCTGCCTTCGTCGAGACCGTCGGTCAGGACCATACCGACGCCGAGACCACCGACCGGGATCGCCACATCGGGCGACTTGCCGCGTGACTTCGCCGCTCCGTCGCTGTCCTCGCGCTTGCGCAGCTTGGGGTCGAGGACCTCGTCGAACGCCGTACCGATGAAGGTGAAGGCGACGACGACGAGAACGATGGCGATGCCCGGCGGCAGGAGGTACCACCACGCCGGCAGACCGGCGGCCCCGTTCGCCCACGCGTAGTGCAGCATCGTGCCCCAACTGAAGTTGAGCGGGTCGCCGAGGCCGAGGAACGACAGCGTCGTCTCGGAGAGGATGGCGATCGCGACCACGAGGACGGTGTTGGCGAAGATCAACGGGAAGGCGTTGGGCAGCACGTGCTTGCTCATGATGTGCCCGTTCCTCGAGCCGATGGCCCGCGCCCGCTCGATGAACTGCATCTCCCTGATACGTAACGTGTCCGAGCGCACCACGCGGGCGGTACCGGGCCAGCTCGTGATGCCGATGATGAGGATGATCATCCAGAAGTTCTGGCCCCACGCCGCCGCCAACACCATGGCGAGCGGCAGCCAGGGGATGACGAGGAACACGTCGGTGAGCCGCATCCAGGCCTCGCTCTGCCACCCGCCGTAGTAGCCGGCGGCGATACCGATGCCGGCGCCGAGGACGGTGCTGATCGCGGTCGCGAGAAGGCCGACGACGAGCGAGATGCGCGCGCTCCAGATGAACTCGGCAAGGACCGACTGGCCCACCTGGTCTGTACCCAGCCACATGTAGTAGCCACGGGCCGGGGGCGAGTACGGGGCGCCGACCTGCGAGTTCGGGTCGAGCATCATGTGGTCGGCGAGGAAGGGCGCCAGCAACGCCATGAGCCCGAAGAACACCATGATCCAGAGGCCGGCCATGCCTTGCCAGTTCGCGCGGTACAGCGTCCAGATCTGATGCAGGTTCCACGCCGAGAGCTCGGCGCGCTCGGGGTTGGCGCGCGCCCAGAAGTAGACGCAGAGCGCGCCGATCACGACCACGAGGGTCTGGAACAACCAGCCGTGTTCGCCGACACGGCCGCCCGCCTGCCAGTCCCCCAGCCCGCCGCCGGCGTCGACGCCCCAGACCACGAACACGAGGCCCATGACGAGGAAGAGCAGGTTCGTCGCCCGCGCCTTGCTCCTGCGGGCGAGACCGACGACGCCGGCGACGACCACGCAGATCGCCAGCGCCACCATGATCCATGCCGGGTAGTTCGCGACCGAGGGCGCGAAGAAGCCGCCGACGAGGGTCGACAGACTGACCGTCGGCGCCTGGCCCGAAGGGTAGATCTGCCCATCGATGATCAGGGGCCGGTCCTTGGGATAGGTGCAGAGCGTCACCACCAGCCAGACGATGGGCGTCCAGACCAGGATCCAGTTGCGGAAGCGACGGGGGATCATGACTCCACCCTCGGGTCGAGGTAGTAGTACATGATGTCGGCGATGAGGTTGGCGAGGATCACGGCGATGCTCGCCAACAGAAAGACCGCCTGCATCACGGGGTAGTCGCGCTTCTCCATCGACTCATAGGCGAGAAGGCCGAGCCCCGGCCAGTTGAACACCGTCTCCGCGAGGATGGCGCCTGACATGACGAAGCCGATGTTCATCATCACGATGGTGACCGTGGGCAGCATGGCGTTCGGCACCACGTGCTTCCAGAGCACCTTGTTGTCTGACAAGCCCTTGGCCCGCGCCGTGAGCGTGAAGTCCTCTTTCATGACGCCGGTGATCGAGCTGCGCATGATGAGGTGGTACTCGCCCACGTAGGTGATCGCGAAGGTGAACGCCGGCAGAAAGAGGTGCTTGCCGATGGACACCAGCTGGTCCCAGCCCTGGAGATCGGCGCCGGGCTCTTCCATGCGCCCCGTCGGGAACCATCGCAGCTTGGTCGAGAACAGCATGATCATGAGCAGGCCGAACCAGAAGGTCGGCATCGAGTAGAAGACCATCCCTAAGTTCGTGGTGACGACGTCGAAGCTGCCGTTGCGTCGCCACCCCGCGAACACGCCGCTGATCATCCCGATCAGCGTCGCGAAGAGGGTGCCGACGCCGACGAGGAGCACCGTCGGCCAGATGCGCTCGCTGACGACCTCCGAGACCGGCCGCTTCTCCGAGAACGAGGTGCCGAACTCGCCCGCCAGCGTGTCCTTCCAGTAATAGATGAACTGACGCCACAGGGGTTTGTCGAGGTTGAACGCTTTGCGCTGCTTCTCGACCGCCTCCGGTGGCTGCTTGCCTTTGGGCAGGAGCAAGCGGGCGGGATCGCCGGGCAGGATCCTGAACAGGACGAAGTTGAACGACGCGACGAGGACGACGGTGAGAAGGGCGTTGGCGATCTTCTTGGCGAAGTACCTGCGTTTGTCCACTGCGGTCAGCGGCTGGGCGGTCGTCCCGCGAGAGACGCCCGCTTGCCCTCACCTCCTTCGGCTGGAGTCGGGTGAGCGGGACCGTCACGGTAAGCGACACTCTCGCCGGACGAGAACGATACGCTGTGCACGGAGGGACGGACGGGCGACACGACGTGACGGATGCCTCCCGGGTATGGTGACGG
This sequence comes from uncultured Thermoleophilia bacterium, assembly GCA_964615105.1. Lineage (GTDB taxonomy): Bacteria > Actinomycetota > Thermoleophilia > UBA2241 > UBA2241 > UBA2241. Next base: position 2,548 of record CAZTMO010000066.1, on the reverse strand, counting down.
CGACGCGGTCAAGACCGGCAGAGCTCCCTTCACTCCCTCCTACATGGGGCGCCGGCTCGTGCGACCGAGCGGAGAGGCCCCCTCCGACCTCCGCACCCCCGTCTCCCGCCCCGCCCACAGTGCCCCGGGACGGAGCGTCTGTTGGTATACCACCCGGCCGCGAGGCCGGGCAAACAACGGCTACCCGGCGGAGGGGAGGTGCGCCGGGTGGCCGAATCTCTCCATGAGCTGCACGAGCCGGTCGAGGGGCAGGGCGCAGGACCTGTTCCCGTCACGGCCCACGGTGTCCGTCGCCGCGCACAGCGAGTTGACCACGGCCTCGGCCGTGGCGTCGACGGCGGCCGCGAACAGCTCGAACATCGCGTCGTTGCCGATGGATGCGAGCGCCGGCGGCGACGTGGTGACACGCGGCACGCGGTGCGCCGTCGTGAACGCGACCATGAACTCGCCGCTGCCGTCGGCCGCGTACGAGCCGGTGACCGCGAGGCCGAGCGCGCATCGCTTGGCCATACGCTCGCACTGCCGCGCCGTCAGCGGCGCATCGGTGGCAAGCACGACGATGCAGGACCCTTCACGATGCTCCTGCGGCATGAGGTCCGCGATCTCGCGCCCGACCGGCACCCCGTCGATCGACAGCCGCGGCCGGCTTCCGAAGTTCGTCATCACGAGGACGCCGACCGTGTGGGTCGAGCCCGAATAGGGCTTCACGAGGCGCGAGGACGTACCGATGCCGCCCTTGAAGTCGAAGCAGGTCATGCCGGTCCCGGAACCCACGCAGCCTTCGGTCACCGGCCCGGAGGCGGCGGCGGCGAGCGCGGCATGCACGTGCTCTTCGTGCACGTGCATGCCGCGCATGTCGTTGAGCATGCTGTCGTCGCACTCGCCGACGACCGGCATCACCGCGTCCTCGATGCCGGCCAGAGGGTCACGCGCCATCATCCAGCGCACCGTCGCGTCGTATACGGCGCCGATGCTCTGCGAGTTGGTGAGCATGATCGGCGTCTCGATGAGGCCCCACTCGCGGATCGCGTTCATGCCGACCACCTCGCCGACGCCGTTGGCGGCAAAGCCGCCGGCGACGACGCGCTCGTGCCAGACGTCGCCCCCGTGCGGCACGATCGCGGTCACGCCCGTACGGGCGGGCCCGCTGCCGCGCGGCAGCTCGGGCCCGCCCCACGACACCGTGCAGTGCCCGACCATGACACCGGGCACGTCGGTGATCGCGTTCAGCGGGCCGGCCGGCAGCGTGCCGATGGCGATGCCGAGGTCTCGCGCGCGGGCGCGCCCAGGTCGGCTCGCGCCGCCCACCCCTGCCGTTTCACCTGGTCCTCTCATGAGCTCCCGACGCGCACGCCGTCAGCGCGGAGCCTACTCAAGGATGCCGGCACGATGCGCCTTGAGGTACGCGCCGCAGAAGTCGTCCTCGCCGCGCAAGGCCTCGATCGACTTGATCGTCGCCATCATCTGCTGGTTGCGCACGTCGACGATGACGCCGTCGATGCCGAGCCCCGCGCACATCGCCACGAAGGTGCGGTTGAGAAGCGGGCGGTTCGGCAGGCCGAAGCTGACGTTGCTGAGGCCGCCGGTGGTGCGGACGGGCAGACGCTCCTTGATCAGCTTGAGGGTGTCCATACTGACCTGGGCCGCGCGCGCGTCGGCTGAGACGGCGAGCACCAGCGGGTCGATCCACAGGTCCTCGGGCGGCAGGCCGGCGCCGGTGCAGAGGTCGTGGAGCTGTTTGGCGACGGCGAAGCGGTCCTCGGCGGTCGGCGGGATGCCGGCGTCGCTGAGGCACAGGCCGATGACGGGACACTTGTGCTTCTCGACCAGCGGCAGCACGGCGTCGATGCGCGGCTGCTCGCCGCTGATGGAGTTGATGAACGGCACCTTGCCGCCCTTGTCGATGATGGCGCGCACCCCGGCGTCGAGCGCCTGGGGGCTGGCCGAGTCGACCATGAGCTGGGTGTCGGTGACACCCATGACGGTGTCGATGAGCCACGTCAGGTCCGCGACCTCGTCGCCGCCGGCGACGCCGCCGTTGACGTCGAGCACGGCGGCACCGGCCTCGACCTGCTCCAATGCGAGCGCCTTGATGAACGCCGCGTCACGCCCCTGGATCGCATCGCCGACCTGCTTGCGCGTCCCGTTGATCGATTCACCCATCAGGAACATAGACAACGACCTCCACGCGAACGCTCGGGTGTACCGGTGCCCGGAGTATATGCGAACGCTCGCGGGCATGGACGACAAGGTCCGTCGCCGCAGGGTCGACGGCCTGCGACACCGGGACGGGGGGTCAGACCGGAGGAAACACGAGCCAGGGCACGGTCCGGCGCCGATCGCCGCACCGGCGCTCCACCGCGACACTGACCGGCGCGCCGCGCCGGTGCCGCTCGCGCCGGTCGAGGACGACGCGAACGTCGTCGCGACCTGCGTAGAGCCGGCTGAAACGCTCGTACAGCCGCTGGCGCGCGGGGCCGCTGACGACGAGGACGCGCACGGGCTTGTCGGCCGTCGAGACCATGGGACGTTCGTACCACAGCGACAC
>CAZTMO010000065.1:0-9193 GCA_964615105.1 uncultured Thermoleophilia bacterium | reverse complement strand
AGGGCGATGACGATCTGGTTTTTCCAGAGAGGGATCGTGTTGGTGATCGAGCTCTGGATCTTCTCGACGAGGTTCTGGTCGTTGTTCTGGATGAGGCGGATCTGCGGCGCCGTCTGGATCGCGATCATGCGCGTGAGCTTGAGGTCGTGGACGCGGCGCTCGAAGCGCGCGATCGACTGGCGGAAGTCGGTGAGCTGTTGGGCGACAAGCGGGTCGTCGGAGGCGCGCGCCTCGACCTCGAGGGCCGGGAGCTGCTTCGTCTGCAGGTCGGTGAGGATCTCGTCGCCGGCGGCGATGTAGAGGTCGAGCTGGCCGAGGTACTCGAGATTGAGCTCGTACATCTTGTCGAGGACGGTCACGTCCTTGAGCAGGCCCATGCGCGCGCGCTCGAGCCCGTCGATGAGGCGCTCGACGTTGGTCGAGAGCTTCTTGTAGCGGTTGTTGAACTTCTTGAAGGTGTCGAGAAAGCGGCCGACCAGAGGGATCCGGGCGCCGGGCGAGCCGGCGGCGAGGCCGTCGACGTCGAGCTCCTTCACCTTCGTGAGGAGCTCGGCGAGGGCCTCGCCGGCCTCTCCTGTGTCCCTGGTGCGGATGTCGGCGAGCAGCGAGTCGGCGAAGGTGGCGAGCTTGCTCTGTGCCGGCAAGCCGTACTGAATCACCATCTGCGGGTCGCGGACGTCGACGGCCTGCTTGATCTCCGCGACCTTGGCGAGCTCCGCCGGCGAGAGGTCGGGCTTGGCGGGCGGCGCGGCCGCGCCGGCCTCCACGGGCACGTCCGGCCCGGTCGAAGCGGTGTCGTCGGTCATGTCGTTCCCCCCGTGGTCGTGTCGGCGCCGACGGGCGGGGCCGCCGGGCCCATGAGATCGTCCATCTGCACGGTCTTCTCGAGGAGCGAGACCTCGCTGTCGAGGTCGATCACCTCGTGCTCGAGCAGGCCGGCGAGCTGCTTGTCGAAGGCCCGCTGGATCGCGTCGAGGGAGGTCTCGGCGTGGCCGAGCGTGGCCTGTACGTCGGGCGAGCTCACGCCGCGCGACAGGAGGCCGGCGTAGCCCCTCACGATGCGGTAGGCCGCCTCGAGGTAGTAGGTGAGGAACGCGCGCGCAAGGTCGATCTGGCGCGGCTCCTTGCGCAGTTCGTCGAGGATCTTCTCGGCGGACGCGCAGAGCCGCGCGACCCGGTCGCGCACCTCGGGGTGAGTGATGCGGTCGGCGGCCTCGAGGATGCCGTCGACGCGCTCGTGCGCCGTGGCGATGACCTGCGCGGCGCTCGCATCGGTCCCCTCGGGAAGCGCCGCGCGCTCGACGCCGGGCAGCAGCGGCGGCGGCGCCGGCAGCGAGCCGATCGGCGCGTCGCCGAACATCAGGGCGCGGTACTGCGGCCGGACGAGGAAGGCCTGCAGAACCGACACTCCCTGCATGAGGAGGGCGACGGCCAGCGCGATCGGCCAGTAGCTCGATCCGGCGACCACCAGGCCGACGGCGCTGACGACGCCGAGCAGGTAGACGAGCCCCGAGACGATCCACTCGGCGCGGCGCCCGCGGGCTCCGATGTAGAAGAAGCCGACCCAGTTCAGCCCGAGGACGAAGGTCCAGACGATCCACACGGAGTGACGCCACCACCAGTGGCGGCGCCGCCGCTCGAGCGCCTGTCGGCGCAGCGCGTCGGCGGGCACGGCGGAATCCTGAGGCCGCAGTTGCTGGACGTCGCGAACGACCGCGGCCGGGTGGCCGTTCTCGCAGTCACCGTAGCCGTTGACCCAGACCCAGCGGCCACAGGTCTCGCAGAACCCCCCGAGCGGCATGCTGCTCCTTCGTCGTCGTGGCGGGTGTCGCTACAAGGATAGCCCGCCAGGGCGCGCCTGACACGGGTCGCGCGCGTTCCCTTGCGCGCCGCCGTGGTGCGTCACCTGGGCGGATGTCCCCGCGACGGGCGGTTGATTCCGGCCGAAGATGCGAGTAACGTGAACGCTGTTCACGACAAGAACGACACTCACGAAAGGAAACAGCGTTGACGACGAATCCGGTCGGCCGGGTCAAGCGGAGGACGCCGGCGATGACGACGGTAGCCGAGCCCTCGGGTGCGGCCGGCGCGCGCCGGCGCGCGCGTCACCGCCAGGAGACGCGCGCCGAGATCCTCGAGGCGGCGCGCCAGATCGTCATCACCCAAGGGGCCGACCGTCTCACGGTGCGCGAGATCGCCCGGCGCACCGACTTCACCCCGTCGGCCCTGTACCGGTACTTCGAGGGGGGCCGCCAGGAGATCCTCCACGCCATCGCGTACGGCAGTGTGGAGAGGCTCGACCGGTACCTCGCGCGCTCGCGCAAGCCCGCCACCCCGAGCGAGAGGGTCGTCGCCATGGGCGTCGCCTACCTGCGGTTCGCGCGCGAACACCCGCAGGAGGAGAAACTGCTCTTCGACAGCGTCACGGCGATGGAGCCGCTGGACCTGGAGCAGCCCGACGAGGTCTTCTTCGCGCCCGAGGGCGTGTTCCGGCTCTTCGAGTCGGCCCTGCGCGAGGGCGTCGCCGACGGTACCTTCCGTATTCCCGAGAGGGACTTGATGGTGGTGATCGTGAGCACGTGGGTGTTCGTCCACGGGCTGGTCGCGGTGGAGCGTCTGGACGAGCTGCACGGCGGCGTCTCCGAGAGCAAGGTCCGGGGACTGATCAGGGCCTATGTGAACGGGCTCGGCAGCGATTGGGCCGGGGTCCAACGGGAGGCGCGAGACCGTGAGTGAGCGCGCCTTCGTCACCGAGCGCCTCGCCGCGCTCTCCGCCCGGCGCCCTTGGCTCACGCTCCTCGTCTGGGGAGCGGTCGCCGCGGTCTGCGCCGCCGCCTACCTCGCATGGGGCGACGCGCTCAAGACGACCGACCACTTCCTGGGCTCGCCCGAGTCGAAGCAGGTCGAGCGGCTCGTCGCCGACCGGCTTCCGGGCGCGGCGGCCGACGCCGAGGTCGTCGTCGTGACCGCCGGGCCGGACCAGGCGGGCGGCCGCAAGGCGCTCAAGCGTCGGGTCGCCGCGCTCGCCGACGAGATCAGGGCGATCGGGCCCAGGGACGTCACCGGCGTGGTCTCGGCCGCCGACGACGGCCGCGCGAAAGCGATGGTGTCGGACGACGGCCGCAGCGCCCTCATCCTCGTCACGCTCGCCGGCGCCGCGAGCGACGCCGAAGGGCATGTCGGGGCGCTGTACGATCTCGTCCGCGCGGCCGACGGCCGCGACGGCTATGCGGTGGCGATGACCGGGAGCGCGACGTGGAGCCATGAGGTGCGGGCGCTCGCGGCGTCGGATCTGCGCCGCGGCGAGCTCATCGGCGTCCCCATCGCCATCGCCATCCTGCTCCTCGTCTTCGGCGCCGTGGCCGCCGCGGTGATCCCTCTCGCGCTTGCCGTGGTCGCGATCCTCGTCGCGCTGGCGCTCACGGTGGCCGTGGGGGCCTGGTTCGACGTCTCGGTGTTCGCCGTCAACATCATCACCGTGATGGGGCTGGCCGTCGGGATCGACTACTCGCTGCTCATCGTCTCGCGCTTCCGTGAGGAGCGGCGCGTGGGCGGCGATATCGGCGCCGCCATCCGGTGCGCCGGAGCCACGGCGAGCCGTGCGGTCTTCTTCAGCGGCGGCATCGTCGTCCTTGCCCTGGTCGGCATCCTCATCGTCCCGTACTCGATCTTCACCAGCATCGGCGCCGGGGCGATCTTCGTCGTCGTCGCCGCGGTGGTCGCCGCGTTGACGCTCCTGCCGGCGGTCTTCCACACCCTCGGCGACCGCGTCGACTGGGGGAGGTTACGTTTCGTCAAGCAGCGCACGAACGGCGACGGCGAGCCGGACGGCTACTGGACGCGTGCGGCGCGCGTCACGATGCGGCATCCGCTGGTCGCCCTCCTCGTCGGATGCGGCCTGCTCGTGCTCCTCGCCCTCCCCCTCTTCGGCATGAAGACCGGTATGGGCGGCATCAAGGAGTTCCCGAACGACACGTCGGCCAAGCGGGCGTACACGGTCCTTAAGCGCGACTTCACCGTGGGCCTCGGGTCGCCGATCCTCGTCGCCATCCGCGGCGACCTCAAGGACCCACGCAGCCAGGCGCTGCTGAAGAACGTCGACAAGATCGCCACGGCGGACGATCGCTTCTCGCTCGTCGGCTACGAGACGGCGCCCGCCGGCGATCTCGTCGTCGTCAAGCTGGCGGTGAACGCCGACGCGACCAGCGGCGCCGCGATGGACGCCGTGCGCTACTTGCGCGACGAAGTCGCCCCGCGCGCCGAGTCGATGGCCCCGGTCGAGATCCTCGTCGGCGGCGTTCCCGGCCTCTACACCGACGCCGTCGACCTGATCGCGTCGTTCACGCCGTGGGTGATCGGTGTCGTCCTCGGGTTGAGCTTCCTCCTGCTCCTCGTCGCCTTCCGCTCGGTCGTCATCGCCGCCCAGGCGATCGTCATGAACCTGCTCTCGGTGGGGGCCTCCTACGGCCTCGTGACCCTTGTGTTCCAGGACGGCGTGGGCGCGGGCATGCTCGGCTTCACGCAGGTAGAGCGCATCCTGGCCTGGCTTCCGCTGCTCATGTTCTGCGTGCTCTTCGGCCTCTCGATGGACTACCACATCTTCTTGCTCAGCCGGATCCGCGAGCGTTACGACGCGACCGGGGACACCGCCTCGTCCGTGATCTTCGGCGTGGGGTCCACGGGAGGGATCATCACCGGGGCGGCGGCGATCATGGTCGCGGTGTTCGCCGGCATGGCGATGGGCGACCTTGCGATCTTCCAGCAATTGGGCTTCGGGCTCGCGGTGGCGATCGCGATCGACGCCACCATCGTCCGCATCGTGATCGTGCCGTCGGCGATGACGCTGACCGGCCGCGCCTGCTGGTACCTGCCGCACTGGCTGGCATGGCTACCGAAGGTGAAGGTCGGCGAGGGCGTGGCGGCGCGGGTGGCCGAAGAGACACCGGGCCTCTGACCGGGCCAGGTTTCACGTCGGTTCACGCACCGATCCCGGTCGACCTGGGTCGACAGCGACGGCGTCGAGGGTCGACGAGGCCGCCTCAACACGGCGACGACGGTTAGACCGCGCCACAACGGGGAAGCGGAAGACTGAGCCGGTCGTGACGGGACTGATCCCTTCCGCTCCGGTTCGCATTGGCGACGACGAACGTCAGATCGTCACGCCCGGCAGATCCACGGGTAGGTCCCACCCGCTGCCAGGGAACGACGGGCCGTCCGCGCCCCCTGGGGCGGCCTGCAGCCGCCAATGACGCCGTGGCCGGCCGGCGACGCCGGCCGGCCTTCGGCCGGCCACCCCCGGGACCTTCCCCCCACCTCCTCCCGGGGGTCGGCACGCCCTCGCGCCGACGCTTCGGGCCGCCTTGCCCTGGACGCCGCTCGCGCGAAGGTGCTAGCGTGCGGTATCCGCCACAGGAGGTCCGCGTGCTGGGTATGGGCTGCTGTCTCGTCGCCGGCGTCGCCGCCGCGTCGCCGCGCCTCATCCTGTTCGGCATGTGGCTCTTCACCGACTACGTGGGGCGCGCCTTCGAGGGCTGGTTCGTGCCGTTCCTCGGCTTTCTCGTTCTGCCGACGACCACCATCGCCTACTCGATCGCCGCCAACGAGTTCGGCGGCTTTCGGGGGTGGGGCGCCGTGGTGACCGCCGCCGGCGTGGTCATCGACGTGATGATCTACGGCGGGATGGGGGCGAAGCACAAGGCCTGACGAAGGGGGGCGCGCGGCGCCGCGCAGCGGCGCGAACGCGCGCTCAGTCGGCCGGCCCCGCGGCTCAGTCGGCCGGACCGGGACGGACGTGCGTGCGCATACGCCACACGTCGCGCACGCCGAGGACCCAGAACGCCGCGACCGTACCGAGGGCGAACGAGAGCCACGACGTCGTCGTGACGCCGAACCACTCGGCGAGAGGGCCGGCCAGCGCCAGCCCTGCCGGCCAGAGCGCCAGCGACGCCATCCAGTCCCAGGCGACGACCCGCCCCAACGCGTCCGGCTCTACTTCGAGCTGCAGAGCCGTGTTCCAGACGGCCACCAGAACGCCGACGGTGACGCCGCGCAGCCCCTGGACGGCGCCGAGCGCCCACGGGCCACCTCCGAGCGCGAGGGTCAGCGGAGAGAGGACGGCCGTCGCGCCGGTGAGTGTCACGGTGACCATCGGTCGCCGCGGCCGGTAGCGCAGGGCGATCGCGGCGCCGATCAGCATCCCCAGGCTGAAGACGGCGGTGATCCAGCCCCAGGCCGCCGCCGTGTAGCCCTGCTCCGTGAGTCCCAGCGGACCCAGCACCTGGAACGGGGCGATGACGAGACAGAGGACGAGGCAGACGCGCAGGAGCATCACCCACAGCCAGGTGCGGGAACGGACCTCGCGCCAGCCGTCGCGCAGCTCCGCGACGAACGTCTGCGCAGCCCTCGTCTTCACGACCGCCGGCGGGCGCACGCCGGCGAGAAAGACGGCGCTGACGATGAAGGTGGCCGAGTCGACGGCGATCGCGCCGCCGGCGCCGAATACCGCCACGAGGGTGCCGGCGACGGCCGGCCCGACCATCCAGCCGAAGTTGTCGCTCATGCCCATAAGGGCGTTCGCCTTCTGGAGGCTGGCCCCGGGGACGATCTGCGGCAGCAGGGCGCCGGCGGCCGGCCTGAAGAAGGCCTCGGCGGCGCCGTGCGCCGCAGCGAGAAGCGCCAGTTGCCAGACCCGTGCCACCCCGCTGAGGAGAAGCACCGCGGCGACGGCCTGCACGGCAGCGCGGATCAGGTCGCTGGTGATCATCACCTTCTGGCGCGGCAGCCGGTCGGCCCAAACGCCGCCGACGAGCGCCAGCGCCGCGAGCGGCAGGCTCTGGGCGGCGAGCACGAGGCCGAGGTCGGTGCCTGACCCGGTGAGGCCGAGGACGGCGAACGTCAGAGCGACAGGCGTGATGCCGTCGCCGAACACCGAGACCGACTGGGCGAGAAACACGCGGCGGAAGTCACGCAGACGAAGCACGCCGAGCCGCTCGCCCAGACGGCCCTTCAGACCGGGACCGGGGGGACTCATGGTCTGAGTGTACCGGGGCGACCGTCCTTCGTGCGTCCCTCGGGGCTCCGGGCGACCGAGTCGAGGTCACACGAAACGGGTAGGACACGGTCCGGCGAGATGGAGGTGATCGCGTGCCGGTCCTCGAGAAGCGCAGTGCCATGCCGGTGCCGGCGGGCGACCTCTATGCCTGGCACGCGCGCCCGGGCGCCTTCGAGCGGCTGACGCCGCCATGGCGGCGGCTGCGTCTGATGGAGCGCTCCGGGACCATCACCGACGGCGACCGGCTGGTGTTCGAGTACCGCGTCGGGCCGGTGAGACGTCGCTGGGTCGCTCTCTACAGAGACCACGTCGAGGGCGGCGGCTTCACGGACGTCCAGCTCGAGGGTCCGTTCGAGCACTGGAAGCACCGCCACAGTTTCTTCCCGGGGGACGGCGCCGCCAGCTTTCTGCAGGATCACGTCGACTACGCGCTTCCGGGCTCCGCGCTCGCCACCGGGTGGACGGACGGCGTCGCCCGGCGCGAGGTCGAGCGCCTGTTCGCCTTTCGCCATCGCCGTACACGGGACGATCTTGCGCGCCACGCGGCGTACCGTGAGCGCCCGCGGCTGCGGGTCGCGATCACCGGCGCCAGCGGGTTCATCGGCGAGGCGCTGACGGCGTTCCTGACGGCCGGGGGGCACGAGGTGGTGCGACTCACGCGGCGGCGCGATGCCGGTCTGGGCTGGGTCCATTGGGACCCCGCTGGAGGAACGGTCGACACCGCTGCGCTCGAGGACGTCGATGCCGTCGTGCACCTCGCCGGGGCGTCGATCGCCGGGCTCTGGACGGCGAGGAGGCGCCGCGAGATCCTCGCCAGTCGTCGCCAGGGCACCGAGCTGATCGCAAGAGCAGCCGCAGGGCTCGCACGGCCACCGCGCGCGATCGTGTCGGCGTCGGGCGTCGGCTTCTACGGCAGCCGCGGCGCAGAGCGACTCACCGAGGAAAGCGCGACCGGCGACGGGTTCCTGGCTGAGGTCTGCCGCGTCTGGGAGGATTCGCTCGAGCCCGCCCGCGCCGCCGGTATCCGCGTCGTGTCGACGCGCTTCGGGCTCGTGCTCGGCGGCGCGGGCGGGCTGCTCGCCGCCATGCTATCGGCGTTCAAGCTGGCCGCCGGCGCCCGCTTTGGCGACGGGAGCCAATGGATGACGTGGGTCGCCGTCGACGACGTGCTCGGCGCCATCCTCTGGGCGTTGATGGACGACTCCCTCTCCGGCGCCGTCAACGTCGCCGCGCCCGATCCGGTGACGAACCGCGAGTTCACGGCCACGCTGGCGAGGGTGCTGCAGCGGCCGGCCTTTCTCACCGCCCCGCGTGCCGTCGTCGCGCGCGGTCTCGGTGAGATGGGCCAGGACCTGCTGCTCACGAGCCAGCGCGTCCTGCCGGCCCGCCTCACGGCGGTCGGCTTCACGTGGCTCTTCCCCGACCTCGAGGGGGCGCTGCGTTTCGAACTCGGGCGTCGGCCGTGAGGGTGAGGCCGGCCGTGTCGCGTGTCGCGTGGGTCCGCGCCGCCCAGGCGCCGGCTCAGCCCGACAGCGCGATCGCGTGTTGTACGTTGAGATCGGTGTCGAGCTGGTCGAGCACGAAGGCGGCGACGTCGCCGCGGGTGATCGGTCGCGCGTCGGGGAGGACGTGACCCGGACCGGCTCGGTATGCGCCGGTGGCCGGCCCGTCCATGAGCTTCGCCGGGCGCACCAGCGTCCAGGCGAGTTCGCTCTGCCGCACCGTGATCTCCATCCGCCGCCAGTCGCCGGGGGCGGCCTGTGGTCGGGAGCGAAAGAGGCGCGAGAAGAACGAGAGGCGCGTATCCCCGGCGACCGCCGTGCCTGCCGCCGAGAGGACGATCAGCCGGCGGACCCCGTACTTCTGCATCACGCGGACGACGCGCAGGGCGCCGTCGGCGGTCGCGGCGGCCGACTGGCCGCCCGCCGGCCCGACGGCGTACACGACCGCCTCCTGGCCGGCCATCGCCTCAGCCACCTTGATCCGGTCGACGACGTCGCCGCGGACCACCCGCGCGCAGCGCGGGGCCAGGTCGCCGAGCGCCTCCGTGGCGCGCGCGAAGGCGGTGGTTTCGTGGCCGCGCTCGAGCGAGCCGGCGACGACGAGCCGGCCCGTCCGGCCGCTGGCTCCGAAGACGACGAG
>CAZTMO010000064.1:0-9292 GCA_964615105.1 uncultured Thermoleophilia bacterium | reverse complement strand
GCCCGGGCGCCCGACCGGTCGCCGCGTGGCCCGCCGCGTTCATCGCTCCCTCCCGCGCGCGCCGGCGACGCCGGCGCCGTGCTGGGACTGTCCCGCACCGGCGTCCCCGCGACGCGCGGTGGGGATGACGAAGCGCTCGTCGTACGGCGCCAGGGCGAGTAGGCGGTAGAGGCGCTCGACATCGTCGAGGCTCATCCCGCCCTCATTCGCGGCGGATGTCGGGCCGACGTACCCGAGGCTCTGACGGCGCTTCGCAAGGCGCATCGCGAGCATCCGGCGCAGGCTCTCTTCGACCGGCGCAGGGTCGCCGGCCGCGAGTACGTTGGCGACGTAGCGCAGCGGGATGCGCAGGTCGTCCAGCGCCGGGAAGATCTCGTCGGGGTCGTGCGCGTCGTAACCGGCCGCCGTCAGGGTGTCGAGGGCAGGCGAGAGTGGCGGGACGTACCAGACCATGGGCAGCGTACGGTACTCGGGGTGCAGCGGCAGCGCCACGCGCAGGTCCTTGGCGAGAGCGTACGTGGGCGAGCGCCGCGCCGCCGCGAGCCACTCGTCGGGCACGCCGTTGCGCCGGGCGGCCCCGACGACGCGCGCGTCGTGCGGGTCGAGGAGCAGCTCGCGTTGCGCCTCGACCAGGCCGGTCGCGCCGCTCGTCTCGGCCGCCTGCGTGACGGCGTCGAGGTCGTAGAGCACGACACCCATCGCGCGGATGCGGCCCACGCACGTCTCGGAGCAGACTGTGGGTCGCCCGTCCTCGGTCACCGGATAGCAGAAGATGCACTTCTCGGCCTTGCCGCTGACGTGGTTGAAGTAGACCTTCTTATAAGGGCAGCCCGAGACGCAGAAGCGCCATCCCCGGCACTTGTCCTGGTCCACGAGCACGATCCCGTCCTCCTCGCGCTTGTACAGCGCCCCCGAGGGACAGGACGCGGCGCACGAGGGGTTCAGACAGTGGTTGCAGATCCGCGGCAGGTAGAACATGAACACCTGGCGGTACCGGAGCAGGACTTCGTCTTCCAGCCCTCGTGAGGCGACGTCCGTCGGCCGCAGCGTGCCGGCCAGGTCGTCCTCCCAGTTGGGTCCCCATTCCAGATCCAGCGGCTTGCCGGTGAGGCGCGAGCGCGGTGTGAGGACGGGCGTGCCCGGCATCGCCGGCGCTTCGACGAGGTCGGCGTAGTCGTAGGTCCAGGGCTCGTAGTAGTCGTCGATCAGCGGCATGTCGAGGTTGCCGAAGATCGTCGCCAGCTTTCTCACGCGGCCGCCCGCGCGCAGCGCCAGGCGGCCCTTCGCGTCCAGCTTCCAGCCGCCCTGCCAGCGGTCCTGGTCCTCCCAGTCCCGCGGGTATCCCGAGCCCGGCTTGGTCTCGACGTTGTTGAACCACATGTACTCGGCGCCGTCGCGGTTGGTCCAGACCTGCTTGCAGGTCACCGAGCACGTGTGGCAACCGATGCACTTGTCGAGCGCCATCACCATCATGAGCTGTGCTCGGACGTTCATCGGTACGCCGGCCTCTGGTCGGCGCGACGACGGACGACGACGACCTCGTCGCGCTGGCTGCCGGTGCAGCCGTAGTAGTTGAGCGCGTAGGAGAGCTGCGCGTACCCGCCCACCATGTGCGTCGGCTTGAGGAGCACGCGGGTCAGGGCGTTGTGCGTGCCGCCCTGCTTGCCCGTGCGTTCGGTCCTGGGCTGCGCGACGTGGCGATCCTTGCCGTGGTAGATGTAGCAGACGCCGCGCGGCATGCGCGGCGACACGACGGCGCGGCAGGCCAGTACGCCGTTGCGGTTCCACACCTCCACCCAGTCGTTGTCGGCCACGCCCACCGCGGCGGCGTCCTCCACCGAGAGCCAGGCGACGGTGCCGCCGCGGAAGAGCGTCAGCATCATCGGATTCTCCTGGTAGTCCGTGTGGATGGACCACTTCGAGTGCGGCGTGAGGTAGCGCAGGGCGATGGCGTCATCCCCGGGCGCAGGCGCCTCGGGGTAGCGTTCGGGGGTGTTGAGCGGAGGACGCCAGACCGGGAGCTGCTCTCCCAGCTCCGCGAGCCACTGGTGGTCGACGAAGAAGTGCATCCGGCCGGTGAGCGTGTGCCAGGGCTTGAGGCGCTCGACGTTGATCGTGAACGCGCTGTACTGCCGGTCGCCGGCCTCGTTGCCCGACCATTCCGGGCTGGTGAGCGTCTTCTGCGGGCGCGCCTGGACGTCGGACCAGCGGATGCGCGCGTCGCGCTCCCCCTCGACGACGTCGGCGAGGGGGCGGCCGACGCGCTTCTCGAGCGTGGTGAAGCCTTCGTACGCGACGCGGCCGTTGGTCGCGCCCGAGAGCGCGAGGATCGCCTCGGCGGCCTGTTCGGCACGTTCCAGCGACGGCCGCCCTTCGCCCGCGCCGGTCTGGGCGACGCCGTTGGTCGCGGCGAGCCAGGCGACCTCATCGACGGGCTTCCAGGCCACTCCCTTGGCTCCCACGCCGGGCGAGTCGACCAGGGGTCCGAGGCTGGTGAGCTTGTCGTGGACGGCGCCGAAGTCGCGCACGACGACGCTGAGGGCCGGCATCGTCCGCCCGGGTACGGGCTCGACCTCGCCGGCCCGCCAGTCCCTGACCTCGCCGAACGGCTGCGACGCCTCGGCGGGCGTGTCGTGGAGGAGGGCGGTCGCCACGAGGTCGCGGCGCACGCCGAGCCGCCGCCCCGCGAGGTCCGAGAACACGCGCGCCAGCTCGCGGAACGTGTCCCAGTCGGAGCGCGCCTCCCACGGCGGGTCGATGGCGGCGTTGAACGAGTGCACGAACGGGTGCAGGTCGGTACACGAGAGATCGCTCTTCTCGTACCACGTCGCCGCGGGGAGGATCACGTCGCCGAACTGCCCCGTGCTCGTCATCCTGAAGTCGAGGGTGACGAGCAGGTCCAGCTTGCCCACCGGCGCTTCGTCGCGCCAGACGACGTCCTGGGGGCGCGCCTCGGGCGGCGTCTCGGTCGCGAGCACGTTGTCGAGGTCGGACCCCATGAGGTGGCGCAGGAAGTACTCGTGACCCTTGGCGGAGCTGCCGAGGAGGTTGGCGCGCCAGACGAAGAGGAGGCGCGGGAAGTTCGAGGGGTCGTCCGGGTCCTGGACGCTGAAGTGCAGGCGACCCTCCAGGAGCTCGCTTACGACGTAGTCGCCGGGGCTCATCCTGGCCGTCTCGGCCTCGTCGGCCAGGAGCAGCGGGTTACGGTCGAAGGTGGGGTAGGTCACCTGCCAGCCGAGCCGCTCGGCCTGGGCGAGGGCGTCGATCGGCGCCATGCCGGCGAGCAGGCCGCGGGCGAGCGGCGAGGCCAGATGGTCGGCGCCGAAGACCTCGTAGCGCCACTGGTCGGTGGCGAGGTAATACCACTCCGTGCCGCAGTTCTGGCGCGGCGGCCGCGACCAGTCAAGGGCCGCCGCCAGCGTCGCCCAGCCGGTGAAGGGGCGGATCTTCTCCTGACCCACGTAGTGCGCCCAGCCGCCGCCGTTGCGCCCGACGCAGCCGCAGGCGAAGAGCAGCGTCATGATCGTCCGGTAGGTCATGTCGGCGTTGAACCAGTGGTTGATGCCCGAGCCCATGATGATCATGGAGCGGCCTTCGGTGACCTCGGCGTTGCGGGCGAACTCACGGGCGACGCGCGTGGCGACGGCGGCGGGGATGCCCGTCAACTCCTCCTGCCAGGCGGGCGTGTAGGGCTGCGTGGCGTCGTCGTAGCCCGTCGGCCAGTCACCGGGAAGGCCGGGCCGGGCGACGCCGTACTGGGCGAGGAGCAGATCGAAGACCGTCGTGACGAGGTGCTCGCCGACGCGCAGGGCGGGGACGCCGCGCCGCTGGACCGCCGGCTCGGGCGTGTCGAAGCGCGGCAGAAGGACCTCCACGCGCTCCACGTCCTCTGCCCCGGCGGCGGCGTGCGCTGCCCCGTCGTGAAGCGTCAGCGCCGGGTCGATCTCGCCGAGGTCCAGGTTCCAGCGGCCCACGCCGGAGGCCGACCAGCGAAAGCCGAGCGAGCCGTTCGGCACCGCCGGCCGCCCCGCGGCGGCGTCGAAGACGACGGTCTTCCACGCCGCCGCCTCGTCGTCCGACCCGAGGTCGTGGGCGGTGAGGAACCTGTCCGGGGTGTAGCCGTCGCCGGTCTCGCGCAGCGTGACGAGAAAGGGCATGTCGGTGAAGCGCTTGGCGTACTGCGTGAAGAACGGCACCTCGCGGTCGACGTAGAACTCCTTGAACACGACGTGGCCCATGGCGAGGGCGAGGGCGCCGTCCATGCCCGCGGTCACCGGCAGCCAGTCGTCGGCGAACTTGACGTGCTCGGCGTAGTCCGGCGACACGACGACGACCTTCTGGCCCGCGTAGCGCGCCTCGACCATGAAGTGGGCGTCCGGGGTACGGGTGACAGGCACGTTGCTGCCCCAGATCATGAGGTAGGCTGCGTGCCACCAGTCGGCCGACTCGGGCACGTCGGTCTGGTCGCCGAACACCTGGGGCGACGCCGGCGGAAGGTCCGCGTACCAGTCGTAGAACGAGTTCTGGGCACCGCCCGTGAGCGCGATGTAGCGGGACCCCGAGGCGTGCGAGACCGGGGACATGGCGGGGATGGGGCTGACGCCGGCGACGCGGTCAGGCCCCCACCGTTCGATGGTGTGAACGTGCGCGGCGGCGCAGAGCTCGAGCACCTCGTCCCAGCTCGCGCGCATGAAGCCGCCGTGCCCACGGGCGTCCTTGTAGGCGGCGCTCTTCGCGGGGTCGGTGGCGATGCTCGCCCAGGCGTCGACAGCGTCGCTGTGGGCGGCGCGCGCGGCGCGCCACTGTTCCAAGAGCGCGCCGCGCACGTAGGGGTAGCGGATGCGGCCGGGCTGGTAGGTGTACCACGAGAAGGTGGCGCCGCGCGGGCAGCCGCGCGGCTCTTCGTCGGGCATGTCGGGCGCGGTCTCGGGGTAGTCCGTGGCCTGCGTCTCCCACGCGATGATGCCGTCCCTCACGTGGACGATCCACGAACAGGAGCCCGTGCAGTTGACGCCGTGCGTGGAGCGGACCTCGCGGTCGTGGCGCCAGCGGTCGCGGTAGAAGCCTTCGGCGCGGTCGTCGCTTTCGCGAACGACGACACGACCATCGGGGCTGGCGCTGCCCGGGCTGAGGTAGCGGAGGCGGTCGAGCAGCGTCCGCGACGGCGCGGCGGCGGTCTCGGCCCCCTTGCCTTCGCGCGATGCACTTGTCCGCTCTCGCGACAAGCCCACGTCCCCTTGTATCGATGAGACGGCGTCGCGGGTGCGACGCCCGGCGTGGTCATGAACGCGCAGTGTACGGCATGCGCGGCGACCGGTGAAGCCCCCGACACGTTCGCCGTCCAAGCGGCCGGGTCCGCCGGCGCGGCCGGCGTAGTCAGGCCCTCGGCCGGTCGCCGCGTCGCTCGGAGCCGGTCAGCCGCCGAGATCGGCGAGCCTCTGCAGGTGCTCGTCACGCTCGATCTCGCCGGCGGCGTACCGCTGCTTGAGGATGTCGCGCGGTGTCTCCAGGGCCGGCTCCTGCGCTGGCGCGACCCTCATGACGAAGAAGATGTGGAGCGTTCAGGGCCGTCCGATCGCCGCGGGCAAGCTCGGCCACTCCCCGCAGGCGTCGGCGCGCCCGACTAGAATGGTCAGGCGATGCACCCGGTCGAGGTCTACCTTGCGGAGCTGCGCGATATCCGGGCGTCAGGGGCCGCCGTGCCCGAGACGTCCGGCTACGGCGCGCTCGCCAATCTGCTGAACGAGGTGGGCGGCAAGCTCAAGCCGAAGGTCCGCTGCCTCATCAACCTGCAGGATACCGGCGCCGGCATCCCTGACGGCGGGCTGTTCACGGCGAGCCAGTTCCCGAAGGGCGGCGGCGCGAAGCAAGGCGGCGAGCCGCTCAAGGGCCAGCTCCCCCTGCGCGGCGCGATCGAGGTCAAACCGGTCACCGACGACGCGCATGCAGTCGCCGGCAGTGAGCAGGTCCTTCGCTATCTGGAGAAATACAGTCAGGTCCTCGTGACGACGTACCGCGAGTTCGTGCTCGTCGATCGCGACGCCGAGGGGCAGGCGCGTACCCTCGAGAGCTTCAGCCTGGGGGCAAGCGAGTCGGAGTTCTGGGCGCTCGCCGCGCATCCGGGCAGTGACCCTGCTCGTGCGGCCGGCGAGCGCCTCACCGACTTCTTGCGGCGCGTGCTGCTGCGCCAGGCGCAGATCGCCGCGCCCAAAGACCTCGCCTGGTTCCTCGCTTCGTACGCGCGCGAGGCCCGCGCCCGCGCTGAAGAGCGCGACCTGCCCAACTGGGCGACGACGCGTAAGGCGCTCGAAGAGGCGCTCGGCATGAGCTTCTCGGGCGAGAAGGGCGAGCACTTCTTCCGCTCGACTCTCGTCCAGACGCTCTTCTACGGCCTCTTCGCCGCCTGGGTCTTCTGGGCCGAACGCCATCCGCAGGCGCCGGCCGGCAACGCCACTGCGGTCGGCGACGCCACGTCGGCCGGCGCCTACTCGCAGCCTCGCTTCCGCTGGCGTGAGGCGGCCGGCTATCTCCACATCCCCATCCTCCAGAAGCTCTTCTACGACTTCTCGCAGCCGGGGCCGCTGGGCATGGTGCACATCGACGAGGTCCTCGACTGGGCGGCCGAGGCTCTCAACCGCACCGACCGCGCCTCCTTCTTCAGCACCTTCGAACAGAGTCACGCCGTGCAGTACTTCTACGAGCCCTTCCTCGAGGCGTTCGACCCCGAGCTGCGCAAGGAGCTCGGGGTCTGGTACACGCCGCCCGAGATCGTCCAGTACATGGTCGCCCGCGTCGATCAGGTGCTGCGCTCGGAGCTCGACATCGCCGACGGTCTCGCCGATCCGCGTGTCGTCGTGCTGGACCCCTGTTGCGGCACGGGCGCTTATCTGGTCGAGGTCCTCAACAAGATCGCTGCGACCCTGGCCGAGAAGGGCGACGACGCCCTGGCGGCCCACGAGATCAAGCAGGCCGCCATGACGCGCGTTTTCGGCTTCGAGATCCTGCCGGCGCCGTTCGTCATCAGCCACCTGCAGATCGGCATGCTGCTGCACCGTCTCGGCGCGCCCTTCGCGGACGAGTCCGACGAGCGCGCCGGCGTCTTTCTCACCAACGCCCTCACCGGCTGGGAGCCGCCCACCGAGCCCAAGCAGCACCTGCTCTTCCCCGAGATGGAGGAGGAACGCGACAAGGCCCAGGCCGTGAAACAGCACGCGCCGATCCTCGTGATTCTCGGCAACCCGCCGTACAACGGCTTCGCCGGCGCGAGTCCGGCAGAAGAGGCTGGTCTTCTGGATGCCTACAAGGCCGGGCTTGCCGAGTGGGGAGTCACCAAGCACTACTTGGACGACCTCTACGTGCGCTTCTTCAGGATCGCGGAGCGCCGTGTCGGCGAAGAGGGTGGTCGCGGCGTAGTGTGCTTTATCTCCAACGACTCCTGGGTCTCTGGCCCTTCATATGTCACGGTGCGGACGCATCTGCTGGAAACCTTCGATCGATTCTGGGTTGAGAACATGCACGGGGATAGAACGCAGTCTGAGTATGGTCCCGACGGAAGGACGAGCGAGACGGTCTTCGCCATCGCTGGCTTCTCCCCCGGCATCCGTCAAGGAGTTGCCACATCGCTCTGGGTGAAGACTGGTGCTCCGAAGCGGGAAGCTCCCGTGTCGTATCGGGACGACTTGTCGGACTCCGACGCTGACGCCAGGAGACGAGCACTCCTTAGAAGCCTCGAGGACCCCGATGCGCCCAGTCACTATGTTCGCCTCTCTCCCACTGCGCAAAGCCGCTACTCGTTCCGCCCGTACCAAGTCGTGTCGGAGTACGAAGGGTGGCCTTCCGTCTCCGACCTTGCCGGAGTCGCATGGCTCCTTGGTGTGAATGAAAACAGGGGGCAAGCATTGATTGACGAGGATCGTGACGCGTTGGTGGCGAGAATGCGCCTCTACTTCGATCGGTCAATCGATTTGAGTGATCTGCCCCCCAGTCTGGACGGCCTAAAGACTTCGTGGGCAAGGTTCCAACCGGGTGCGACGAGATCCAGACTCTTGGCGGAATCGGAGTTTAGGCAGGACCGGGTGCGTCGGTATCTGGCGAAGCCATTCGACCTGCAGTGGGCGTACTATGAGACGCAGGCGAAGCTGTGGAACGAGTCCCGGGCGAACCTTGTTCGTCACGCGCACATTGGATGTCGATTCCTTCTCGCAAGGTGCCGCGCTCCGAAGGCCATGGATGGCGCCGCGTTCTACATGAGCTCCTGCGTGGCGGACCAACATGCGCTTCACAAAGACGCCTATCTGATCCCAACGGCGTTAGCGCCGGCCGACGGCGATCAGGCTGGCCTGTTCCATGATTCGGAGCCGACGCCCAACCTGTCACTTGGATCGCTGCAGTATTTCGCCTGCCAGGATGCTGGCAGCGCGGTCACTCTTGCTGACTGCGAGACTCTGTGGATGCACGTCTTGGCGATCGGCTACACACCGTACTACCTCCGAGAGAACGCGCACGGCATCCAGTTGTACTGGCCCCACATCCCTCTCCCTGCCACGCGCGATGCCCTGCTCGCCTCCGCCGAGCTCGGCCGCAAGGTCGCGGCGCTGCTCGACGTGGAGGAGCCGGTCGACGCAGTCACCACCGGCTCCGTGCGCCACGAGCTGCGCCCGCTCGGCGTGCTGACCTCGGTCTCCGGCGGGCAGCTCGACCCGTCGGCCGGCGACCTGGCCGTCACCGCCGGCTGGGGGCACGCGGGCAAGGGCGGCGTCACCATGCCGGGTCGCGGCCGCCTCGTCGAGCGCCCCTACACCGAGGCCGAGCTCGCCGCCTTCCGCGAGGGCCTCGCCGACCTTGCGCTCAGCTACGACCAGCTCATGAGCTGCCTCGGCGGCTCCTGCTACGACGTCTACCTCAGCGACCACGCCTACTGGCGCTGCGTCCCCGCCCGCGTCTGGACCTACACGATCGGTGGCTACCAGGTGATGAAGAAGTGGCTGAGCTACCGCGAGCGCGCCCTGCTCGGGCGCGACCTCAAGCCCGAGGAGGCGCGCTACGTCACCGAGATGGCGCGCCGCATCGCCGCCCTCGTCCTGCTCGAGCCCGCCCTCGACGCGAACTACGAGCGGGTGAAGGCGGACACGTACGCGTGGCCGGGACCCACGCCTTGAATATCAACCCGCCTCTGCGTGACTCGCGCCGCCGGCATGAGTAGCATGGGGCCGTCGCGACGACCATCGGAGACCGGCATGACCAACGTGAGATTCATCGAGCCGCGTGGCCACTACACAGCGCGTGAGGCGGG
>CAZTMO010000063.1:7300-9360 GCA_964615105.1 uncultured Thermoleophilia bacterium | reverse complement strand
CGCCCCAGTACGTCTTCTCGCCCTCGATCGTGAACTGGCGCACGTCGCACTCGTTCGAGCAACCCTTGCAGACGAAGTCGACGACCTTGTAGTCGACCTGCTCGAGATCCCAGCCGCGAAAGGTGGTCGTCGCGCCGGTGCGCCCGATGCGCTCGCGCGCGAGCAGCGCGATGCCGAGCGCGCCGATCACGCCGTTGTAGGGCGGGACGATGATCTGCTTGTCGAGGATCTGGCTGAAGGCCGCCGCCACCGAGTCGTTGTAGGCGGTGCCGCCCTGGAAGAAGATGCAGTCGCCGATCTTGCGCTCGCGCACCAGCCGGTTGAGGTAGTTGTAGGCGATCGAGAAAGCGAGGCCCGCGACCAGGTCCTCGCGGCGCGCGCCGCGCTGCTGGTACGCCATGACGTCGCGCTCCATGAACACGGTGCAGCGCTCGCCGAGTCGGATCGGCGCCGGAGAGCTCAGCGCCATGCGCGCGAACTCGCCCTTGATGTCGATGCCGAGCTTCTCGGCCTGCTCCTCGAGGAACGACCCCGTGCCGGCGGCGCAGGCCTCGTTCATGGCGAAGTCGACGACGATGCCGTCCTGCAAGCTGATGAACTTCGAATCCTGGCCGCCGATCTCGAAGATCGTGTCGACCTGACGGTCGATGCGCCGGCCGATGAAGTCGGCGCCCGTCTTGTGGGCGGTGATCTCGTCGGTGACGACGTCGGCCCCCGTGAGCTCACCGATGAGCTCGCGCCCGGAGCCGGTGGTGCCGACCCCGCGCAGGACGATGCGGTCGCCGAGCTCGTCGCGGATCTCGGCCAGGCCGGCGTTGACGACCTCGACCGGACGGGCGTCGGTCTTGACGTAGATCTCCTTGAGGACCTCGCCCGCGTCGTCGAGCACAACGAAGTTGGTCGAGACCGATCCGATGTCGATGCCCATGTAGACGTCGACGGGGCGTCCGTCGGCCGGCCACTCGTACTGTCTCACCGTGTCGCGCAACAGCAGGACCTTGTCCATCGACAGCGGCTCGGCGACCGGGAACTCGGCCGCCGGCAACGCCGACGGGTCGAGCGCGACTGCCGCCGCGGCCGCCCGCGCCTCGCCGGCGGCGGCCTCGAGCAGCGCCGCTCCGATCGCGCCCATCGAGAAGTGGAACTCGGGGACGAAGAGGCTGCCGTCTTCGAAGTCGAACGCCTCGCGCAGCGCCCGCACGGCGCCCTTGTTGGCGGCGACGCCGCCGATGAAGGCGATCGGCGGCGCGACGATCTTGCCCTTGGCGATCGTCCCCTTGAAGTTGCGCACCACGGCGTCGCAGAGGCCACGCAGCACCTCGGGCGGCTGGTAACCTTTCTGCTGGGCGTGGATCATGTCGCTCTTCGCGAAGACGCTGCAGCGACCGGCGATGCTCGCCGCCTTGCCCGCGCCGAAGACGACGTCGCCGACGTCCTCAATGTCATAGAGGAGACGACTCGCCTGCTGGTCCATGAACGAGCCCGTGCCGGCGGCGCAGTCGCCGTTCGTCTGGTAGTCGGTGATGCCGCCGCCGCAGGCGCCGTCGCAGGCTGCATCGAGGCGGATGAACTTGGACGTCTCTCCGCCCATCTCGAAGATCGTCTGGGCCTCGGGATGCAGGCTCGAAAGCCCGCGGGTGATGGCTTTGAACTCGTTCTCGAAGGTGGCGCCGAGGGCCTCGCCGACGAGCCGCGCGCCCGAGCCGGTCACGCGGACCCCGCGCAGCGCGCCGGCGGGCAGCACCGCGCCGAGTTCCTCAAGCAGCGCCTGTGTCGCCTCGGCGGGCCCGCCCTTGATGCGGCGGTACACCGTGACCAGCAGCGGCCGCCCCTCGACGACGGTGAGCCCGTCGTCCGAGGCCTGGAAGAGCCCGGGACGCCCCGTAAGAAGACCGGAGAAGAGGTCGTGGTCGCCGGGTCCGCCGACGAGAGCCGCTTTCAGGCTGATGCAACCGATGTCGATGCCGAGCGAAGCCATGATGCGTCTGAAGTGGACCTCCGGAGGGACCCGCGATCTGACCCGTTTACCATAATCACCGCGGTCCGAGCCTGCAACTTGG
>CAZTMO010000063.1:4266-7200 GCA_964615105.1 uncultured Thermoleophilia bacterium | reverse complement strand
GACGTCACCCTACGGAACGCGGAGACGTCACCCCCGACCCCCGATCGTGAGCCTGTGCGGCCGGCCGGCGCGTCGCTAGCATGGTCTGCGACGCGCCGGCCGGCCGTCGTCCGCAGTCCACCGCACCCGTGGGGGTCACGACCTTGAACGCAACGACCACACTCACCAACCGCGAACGCCGCGAGGACGTCTCCTTTCTCGCGCAGGCCTACACCGAGGGCGGCAGGCGCCCGGAAGAAGTGCTCGACGAGTCCGAGCGCGAGCGCTTCGCGAACGCCGCCCCCGACGAGCAGGCCGCCCTCTTCTTCAAGGTGCTCTGTCGCGGCGCTCTCGCCGCCCAGCCGGCGCCGGACAGCGTCATTGACGCCGACTGGCGACGCTTGGCGGCCGCCGGCGTCCTCGAGCGCCTCTACGACGGCACGTTCGACCTCGGCCGCTACGCGCTCGACCCGCCCGTCTCGCGCAGCGACAGCAAGGGCAAGATCATCGACTTCACCCGCCTCGCGGCGACGCGCGAAACGTGGATGCGGCTCCTTCCGGAGCCGCCCGACCCCGACGTCGCCGTCGACGTCCTCCACGCCGCAAGCGGCGGCGCGCTCAAGTCGCGCGCCTTCTGGGCCGTCCGCGAGATGCGCCGCTACGGCCTCTGGCAGAGCGAGGCGCTCGACCGCTTCGCCTGCGTCCCCGACGGGCGTGTGCGCAAGCGCGCCGTGCGCATGGGCCTCATCGACCTGCCCGAAAAGGCCGACACGTTCGCCGACATGAAGGCGGTCTCGCGCGCCCTGCACGCCGTGCTGCGCCTGGGCGACTCCCCGCCGGCAGCCTTCGATCTGCCCATCAGCGCCGCCGCCCAGCGCTGCGAGGTCTGCGACGCGGCGCGCATGGCGAGCTGCCCGATCCCGCACTGCCGCTGGCGCCGCGAGCACGCCGACGCCTGAACGAAACGACCGTGCGAGCGGCGCCGACCGGTCACCCGGCCGGCGCCGCTCAGCGCACGGCGATCCGTGTGACCGTGGCGGCCTGCTGGCGGTTGCCGCCGCGGTCCACCGCGGTCAGCGTGAGGCTGTAGACACGGCGCGCCGGCGGCTTCCACAGCACCGCGGTACGCTGACCCACGGGGACCCAGCCGCAGTCGATCACCGCGAGGGTCTGGCCCGCACCGTCGCGGACCGTCGCCGTCACGCGGACCTTCGGGCTGTACGGGTCCCGGACCATGAAGACGACTTTCGCACGGCTCCCCGGCGCCGACGCGACACGGAGCGGCGCCGTCAGTCTCGGCCGGTAACGATCGACGACGACCGCGGCGGAAGCGCCGACCTGACCGGACGCCGTCGTGGCCATCGCCCTGAAGCGATACGTCCCGCTCTTCGCCCGCGTCCCATCAGCGAGCAGACCGTCCCAGGAGACCGCCGACGCGCCCGCCGCATGAGTCGCCTGTCCGAGCACGCGCACCACCACGGCGTCACGCACGACCTCCAGCCTCACGGCGGCGCGACGCGTCAGCGTGAAGCCGAGTGCCGTCGCGTCCTTCACGCCATCGCCGTTGGGCGAGAGGGTCGCCGGCCTGGCCTTCAAGAAGCCCAGAGTCCGATCGACGCGCACGACCGTGGTGACCGAAGAGCGATTGCCGGCAGCGTCCTTGAGGTCGAGCCGTAGCAGCGCTTCGCCCTCCGGCGCATCGACGAGCGCGCCTGACGATGAGACCCGTCCGTCCCACGGGAGAGAACGAGCGCCGGCGGCACCGTACTTCCAGCCGGCGATGTCGCGCAACACCGCGCCGCCGGCGTCGACCACGAAGGCGCGCGCCGAACAAGCCTCGGCCGTCGTGAAGCGCAGCCGGCAACGGTCGGCGTACCCGTCGCCGTTGGGGCTGAAGACGGCGGGTGCCGCGCGGACGCCGGTCGCTTCGGGCGCCACGGTGTCGACGCGCAACTCGGCTGTCGCCGGCCTTGCGTTCGCCCCCGCCACGCTCGCACGGGCCACCGCCCTGTAGGTGCCGTCGGGCACGACCTTGCCGCGATCGTCGCGGCAGTCCCAGCGCACGTCGACCTGATCTCCGCTTCCGGACATCGTGCGCACGACGGCGCCAGCCTCGTCGACGAACTCCAGCCTCCATTCCGCGACCGCCGAGATGCGAAACCGCACCCGCGTGCTCTCCTGGACGCCGTCGCCGTCGGGGCTGAGATCGGCAGTCGTGACCGCATGCTCGTAGATCTTCGGCAACCCCATCGCGCCTACCGCGGTGCGGACGCCGGGCAGGAGGCGATAGAGGGCGTCGCCCGGGCAGGCGGTGAAGTTCGCCTGACGATGCCCGGCGATCGCCGGAAAGGCGACGGTCTGGCCCTCGGCGTACTTCTGGCCGGCGCGGCAGACCATGCTCGCCTTTCCTCGCGGGTCCACATGATGCACGTCGAGCTTCCACGCGAGGAGCTTCTCGAGCGCGGTCATCATGGCGGAGGGCGGCGTGGCGGTACTGAACGTGCCGAGCATGGCGATGCCGGTGCTCCCGGTGTTGAAGCCGAGCGTCTGGGCGCCGATCACGCCCTTGGCGATACCGCCGTAGCGCCCTTCGTAGATGACGCCGTATCGATCGACGAGGAAGTTGTAGCCGAGGTCGCTCCACTTCAGGCCTTTGGTGTCGTAGTAGTAGATGCCACGGACGAGACCTGCGGCCTGGGCGCGTGAATACGAGTTGGCATTCACCGTGTGGTGGACGAAGGCCATGTTCACAGGCGCGTACTCTGGGTCGTGGCCGCGCCACGACTCGTCCGCGCCCCACTCCGGGCGGCGCACGACGTCGGGCGTCGACGTCATCGCACGCGCGACCGGCGCCGCACCGACGCCGGCCACCGTCGCGACGGCAGAGCGCAGGGCAGTCGCCACCGTATCGACCGCGGTGCCGTTCCCCGTCGTGTTCAGGAACATCGCGCGCAC
>CAZTMO010000063.1:0-4166 GCA_964615105.1 uncultured Thermoleophilia bacterium | reverse complement strand
CCGACCCACACCGGCTCGGTGAAGGCCGCCGGCGCCCCCGGCGCCGCCGTCTCGCTCGCGTCCCGCGCCTCGAGATCGATGTTGCACCAATCAGTCCAGGTCTCGCCGTCGACGCTCGTCCTCAGGCCGACGGTCACTCTCGCCCCGGCGGGCAGGGATGTGTCGCAGATGAGGCCCAGCATGTCGAAGGTGAAGCCCGGTTCGACGACACGAGCCCCGGGGGCGGGTCCCGACGCCGCCCGCGTGAGCGCGTCCGCGCGCGCATCCGCCGGCAAGCCCCGGCCTGTCTCAGACTGCGCACGCGAGACCACGGCCAGACCACCGACAAGGCTCACCGTCCGCTCGCGCATCGGAGGTGCCGACAGCCACCGCGCGGCAGCCCCGCTCACACGCGGCAGCGACCACACGCAGGCGAGCACGCTCGCCGCGGAGATAATGAAGACGGCCACCCGGAGGGCGGCCCGCTTGTCCCCGGTCCTTCGTGTCATCCCTGGCCCTCACGGGGTGATTCGACAGGGTAGCACGATTCCCTTAGCCCACCCGGCCGCCCCCCAACGACGGCGCCCGGTGGCCGGGGACGCCGACGGCGTTCGTCCTGACACGAGCGGGTGCGCCGCGATCCCCTGCGAACGGCCGCGCGCCGCGGGCCCTTGCGGGCGCCGCAGCGCGCGGCCGTTCTTGGGGCGGCTCACGCCCTCAGTGGACGGCCGCCGCCTCCCTGTCGTCGGCCTTCTCGGCGACCATGCACGACCAGACCGGCGCGTAGACGCGCTCGACCTGGGCCGCATAGCTGTCGATGTCGGGGCGCAACTCGGTGAACAGGCTCTCGGCGCCCGGGTGCGTGGGCCGCGCCCCGGTCAGCGCCATGATCTCGCGCGACTGTTCGGGGTTGTCGATCAGCATGCAGGGCTTGAGCAGGTTGTGACTGAACGGCTGCCTGCTGCGGATCTCGCGAAAGTACGGCGAGTTGAACGCCTCCGCCAAGCTCGAGTCGTGGATGTTGTCGGTGGCGAAATGGGTGAAGATGCAGGGCTCGACCCAGCCTTCGGAGTTGATGTGCATGTAGTGCTTGCCGGCGATGCAGCCCTTGACGAACGGCGCGTCACCCCAGAAGTCGACCGGGAAGATCGCCTTCGTGTTGCGCACGCGCAGAACGCCCTCGCGGAACTCGTTGCGCTCTTCCGGGGTGAGCATCAGCGAGGTGTCCGGGTTGCGCCCGATCGGCATGTAGAGGAAGTTCCAGTTGAGGACGGCGCCCCGTGCCACGAGAGGGTCGACCCACTCATCGCTGATCAGCATGCGCCAGTTGTCGCGCGTCACTGTCGCGGAGTAGCCGAAGACCACGCCGCGGTCTCCGAGCATGTCCATGATCTCGAGGAGCTGCCGGTAGACCCCGCGGCCGCGCCGGGCGTCGGTGGAGACCTCGTCGCCTTCGAGGCTCAGCATCGGCGCGACGTTGCCGAGATCGGCGAGCTCGTCGACGACGTCCTCGTCGATCAGTGTCCCGTTCGTGAACACCTGGAAGTAAGACTCCTGGTTGTCGGCGGCGAGGTCAAGCAGGCCGTCATAGATGAACGGCTCCCCTCCGAGGAGCGTGTAGAGGTACACGCCCATCTCGTTACCCTCGTCGACGACCTTCTGCAGCAGTGTCCGGTCGAGGTCCTTGTCGGCGGGGTACTCCGCCGCGAAACACCCCTCGCAGGTGAGGTTGCAGCGCATCGTCGGGCTCATGAGGATCGTCGTCGGCGCCCAGAGACCGGGCGCCGAAGCCATGAACTCCTTCCGCTTGGCCACGCCGCGAAGAAGCGTGTTCACGATAAGGCATTCGATGAAGCGGTCGCGGCACTTGGGACTGAGGTTCTGGCTCACGTGACGGGCGATGAAGAGGGCCGGGTGATCCTCCTGCACCTTGGTGCGCACGTGACGCACGGCGCCCTTGTAATCGTCGGGCGTAATGGTCTCGGCCAGCTTGAACGCCCGCACGATGCTCTTCTTGTTGCCGCTCGCCGCGGCGTCGAGCATCTGATTGATGACGCGTCTCTGCAGCAGGCTGTAGAGACCGGCCGTGGTGGCCATGGTGCTCCTCCCTTCAGCCGTTCGCGACCGTGCCCTTCGACCGCGAGGATGCTGGCCTGTCACGAGACTCGCGCGTCCGACGGCGACGGTCGGCCGAGACGACGACCGACGCCCCAACGCGCCTCGCTCTCGCGGGGGCGGCCAGTTTCGTCTTGAGTGTATCACCGCAGGCCTCGTACGGTCCTTCAGGAGGCGTTCGCCACGCCAATGATGCCGCTGTTCCCACGAGCGCGGTGTCCTCCGTGCGCCCGGACGCGGCGTCGCCCGTCGCCCGCGCAGACGACGGGTTCTGTGCCAATCCGTCTACATGACCCTCAATCTTCACGCGCGGGCTGCCGATATGGGCGGTACGAAAAGGCAAACCTGCCGTGAGGCAGGGACGCAAAGCCAGAGGTCTTGGACGATCAAGACGGCTCGGTTGCCGAACCACGCCGCCCCGGCGGGAGTCTCGCGCACCCGGAGTCCTCCTCCCTGCTTCGCCCCGCCTCCCGGCCTCGGTGAGCGCCCGCGGGTCGGCCCATCGAAGGCCGGCGATCTGACGGGCGCCGACGTGGAGGCGAGGACGATGAAGACGCGGTCCACCCTGGCGCTGGTCGTCGTGGCGTTCCTGCTCGCAGTCTCGCCGGCTCCGGCGGTCGCAGCGAACGACAAGGTGAACGACGGCGTCCGCGTCGTCCTCGAGGCGGCGGACCGCGGCGAGGCCGTACCGGTCCTCGTGGTCGCGCCGGGATGCCTCGGCAAGGTCGCGGCGCGGCTTCCCGCCGGCGCGGACCCGACGACGCTGCCCCTCGTGGACGCCGTCGCCGCGTGGCTGACTCAGGCGCAGATCGACGCCCTCGCCGACGAGGGCTTCGTCTCGAGCATCGTCGCCGACAACCCGGTGTACGGCGTCGGCTCGGCGTCGATGAGCGTCACCAACCTCACCATCGGCCTCGGCGAGCTCGCCGCACCGCGGGACAGCGGCCCCACCGGCAAGGGTGTCACCGTGGCGATCCTCGACAGCGGCGTCGGCGTCAACTCCGACCTCGGCAAAGACCGCATCGTGGGTTGGCTCGACCTCGTGAAGGGCAAACGGCATCCCTACGACGACGCCGGCCACGGCACGTTCGTCGCCGGCCTCATCGCCGGCGACGGCACGGCCTCGCTGCCGCTCGAGGACGGCGGCCTGGCGACGACGCAGTTCCGCGGCGTCGCCCCCGCGGCCGACATCGTCGCCGTGAAGGTCCTCGACCAACTCGGGCAAGGACGTGCCTCGACGGTCATCGCCGGCATCCAGTGGGCGATCGCCCACAAGGAAGAGTACGGCATCCGCGTGCTCAACATCTCCATCGGCGGTAACCCGTCCGGCCCCGTCGCCGACGATCCGCTGGCCCAGGCGGTCGAGGCAGCATGGGACGCCGGCATCGTCGTCGTCTGCGCCGCCGGCAACGAGGGCGAGTTCGGCCTCGGCGGCGTGCTTTCTCCGGGAAACGACCCGGCCGTGATCACGGTCGGCGCCCTCGATACGCGACAGACCGGCGATCCCACCGACGACGCCGTCTGCGCCTACAGCTCGTACGGCCCGACGTTGTACGACGAGATCGCCAAACCCGATCTCGTCGCACCCGGCAACCGTGTGATCTCCCTGCGCGAGCGGGCCAGCTACATCGACCGCCGGTACCCCGGGAACGTGATCCCGGTCGCCGACTACGCCCCGACCGCGCCGCCGCGTGTGAAGTCGAACTACGTGAAGCTGTCCGGCACCAGCACGGCCGCCCCGGTCGTCGCGGGCGCCGCCGCACTGCTCATCGGTGAAGAGCCGAGCCTGACGCCCGACGACGTGAAGGTGCGTCTCATGCGCAGCGCCGACCCGGTGCCCGACGCCTTGACCTATCAGCAGGGCGCCGGCGTGCTCGACGTGGACGGCGCCCTTGCGGAGCGGACGCTCGCCGATGGGCCGGCGGCGTCCGAGGACCTCGGCGACGGCACGACGATCCTCACGGACGACACGTACGTTGAGTGGACGAAGTACGTCTGGTCCAAGTTCGCGTGGACGAAGTTCGCGTGGACGAAGTTCGCGTGGACGAAGTTCGCGTGGACGAAGTTCGCGT
>CAZTMO010000062.1:0-9473 GCA_964615105.1 uncultured Thermoleophilia bacterium | reverse complement strand
AGCGACCCCGGCATGATGGGCGGCGCGATCAGTCACGAGTACATGGCGCCGAGCGAGGCCGGCGAGGACGTCGTTGTGTTCTGCCGCTCGTGCGGCTACGCCGCCAACGTCGAGCTGGCGGTCGCCGGCGAGGAGCGCGAGGCGGCGGGGGAGAGCGACGCGCAAGGGGCGGGCGCCGGAGGCGCCGCCCAGGGCGCGCCGTACGAGCTCCCGCCCGCCGGCGAGGTCCACACTCCCGGGGCGCGGACGATCGACGAGGTCGCCGCGTTCCTCGGGCTGCCGGCGCGCGCCTTCATGAAGTCGCTCGTGGTCATGACTGAGGGCGACGACGCTCGCGCCGTCATGGTCTGCGTGCGCGGCGACCACGAGCTCTGCGAGCCCAAGCTGCGCAAGCTCATCGGCGAGTTCCGTCTGGCGACGGCCGACGAGGTCGTGGCGGCGCAGGGCACGGAGGCCGGCTTCGTCGGGCCCATGCCGACGCCGCTGCCGGTGATCGCCGACGAGGTCCTGCGCCGGGGCGTCTACGTCGCCGGCGCCAACAAGGCCGACCACCACCTCAGCGGCGTCTCGGCCGCCGACCTCGGCAGGGGCGCGCCGGCCGGCGTCCGCTTCGCGGACCTCCGCGAAGCCTGCGCCGGCGACCCGTGCCCCGAGTGTGAGGGCACGCTCGAGACCGAGCGCGTGATCGAGGTCGGCAACATCTTCCAGCTCGGCACGAAGTACTCACGGCCCATGGGCGCGACGTTCCTCGACGAGGTCGGCAGAGAGCACCCCATCGTCATGGGCAGCTACGGCATCGGGCTGGCGCGTATCGCCGCCGCGGCGATCGAACAGAACCACGACGAGCGCGGCATCGTCTGGCCACCCTCGATCGCGCCGTACGCCGTGCACCTCGTGCTCGTGCGCGCCGGCGACGAGACGCAGCGCGCCCTCGCCGAGCGTCTGTACGACGAGCTGCCGGCTGCCGGATTCGCGGCCGTCTTCGACGACCGCGACGTCTCGGCCGGCATCAAGTTCGCCGACGCCGACCTTCTCGGCTGCCCAGCCCAGGTCGTCGTCGGCAAGCGCGCCGCCGAAGCCGTCGTCGAGCTCAAGTCGCGGCGCACGGGCGCGCGCCGCGACGTCGCCGTGCACGACCTCGGCCACGCGCTGCGCGAGCTGCTCGCCTCCGCCTGAGCGAGGCGCCGCGGCCGCCGGCCCCGCCGGCGCCCAGACGATCGTTCCATGGCGCCCGGTCCCGCGCCTCGTCAGGCTCGCACCGTGAAGCCCCAGGCCCTTCCCTCAAGCTCGTCACGCCGCCGCTGTTGTCTCGACCGGCAACAAATGGCGGGTGTTGACACTTAAGTATTCACTTCTCAGGGGCGATACCTGTACCGGGATGAACGTAGCGCTCATGACACCGATAGCCCACGACAGGACCACGCAGCATCGCTTTCCGGCGGCCCTCAAGGGCCTCATGGAAGAGCGCCACCTGAGCTACCGCCAGTTGGCGTACAAGACGCAGCTCTCGGCGGGATACCTGAACCACCTCACGAAGGGCACGCGTCCGGTGCCGTCGGACCCGGTCATCGCCGTCATCGCCCGCGCGCTCTGCGTCGCTCCCGACTACTTCCTTGAGTTCCGCCTGCGGCAGGTCGCCCGCAGTCTCGCGCGCGCGCCCGAGCTCGTCGACATGCTCTTCGGCGTGTTGCTTCGCGACCAGTCGGTAACGGACGAGATCGTCGACCTGCTCGCCGACGCCCCGAGAGGCGGCGGCTACGAGTGCCGCGACCTCGACGACGAGGACGAGGAGTACTGAGGCCGCGGCCCCGCTGACAGACCCCCCGGGACAGCATGTGACGTCCTTGAGGCGACCGGCGCGAGCCGGTCGCCTCGCTTCTTCTCGTCCGCCATGCGCGAACGCCCGGCCCGTTGCCCTCTCCCGGGTTCGGTGGTACAAGGGATGAGGGGGTGATCGCTGTGGGGAAGAAGCTCAAGCCGGGTCGCTGGGAATCGACGGCTGCAGCCGCGGAACACCTCAAGACGACGCCCGACGACGTGCGGCGCCGCATCGTGTGCCAAGAGCTCGCCGGCTTCCAGGTGCGGCCGTTCGGCCGCTGGTACATCACGTCCGAGCGGCCGAAGGACGAATAGGCGTGAGCCGGCGCGAGCGGCCCCCTCGAGCCGCCCGGCTCGATCGAGACCCGCCCGCGCCGTGCGCCGGTCGACATGAGGGGTTGTGCGGCTGCCCCCGTGGGGTAGACGGAACCTGAGCGGCACGGCGTCGTGGGCAAGATGGCGTACGGGAGGCCGGCGGCTCGCGCGATGACCTACTGCCTGGAGGTGCACCATGAAGTACATGATCCGCGGTTCGTACACGTCGGAAGGCATCCACGGGCTGTTGAGGGAGGGCGGCAGCAGCCGCAGGAAGCTCTTCCAGGAAAACGTGGCGGCCCTCGGCGGCTCGGTCGAGGCGTACTACTACGCGCTCGGCGACAACGACCTCTACGCGATCGTCGACGTGCCCTCCCAGGTGGACGCCGTCACGCTGGCGATGCGGATCTCCGCGGGCTGGGCGTTCGTCGCCAAGACGACCGCGCTCGTGACCCCCGAGGAGGTCGATCAGGCGATCACGAAGGACATCGGCTACCGGCCGCCGGGAGCCTGAGCATCCGGCCGAGGCGGGTCGTGGCCGGCGGAAGAAGGCCGCAGGCGCGACGACAGCCGCATGAGAGCCGCGTGACGGCCATCGGGATGCCTGCGGCGGCATGAGGTAGCGAGAGCGCGTGCCTGTAACACGAATGGTCGGCGTGGCCAGATTTGAACTGGCGACCCCTAGTCCCCCAGACTAGTGCGCTAACCAGGCTGCGCCACACGCCGACCGGAGCCCGGATTGTAGCACAGGGGAGAGCCCGGACGGCCGTACGATAGACTTGCGGGCAGCCATGGACCGAGTCGTGCGCAACATCCCCAACACGCTCACGATCCTGCGCGTCCTGCTCCTGCCGCCGATCGTGTACCTGTACGGGCAAGACGTCCCGGGCGCCTCCTGGGCCGCCGCCTGGGTCGTCATCTTCTGCGCCCTCAGCGACATCGCCGACGGCATCCTCGCGCGCCGTCTCGGGCTGCAAAGCGAGCTTGGCCGCTGGCTCGACCCGATCGTCGACCGCGTCTTCTTCTTCTCGCTGCTGGCGATGCTGTGGTACTACGGGACGCTGCCGCCCTGGGCCGTCCTTCCCCTTCTTCTGCGCGACGGTGTCATGCTCGTGCTGGCGATCCCCGTGCGCAAGTTCACCGACCAGAGGCCGCAGGTGAGTCGCTGGGGGAGAGGGGCGAACGTCGCCCTGATCTGCGCCATCTTGTGGTTCATCATCGACCTGCGGGGTGTCGGCTGGGTGTTCTACGCCGTCGGCGCGACGCTCTACCTCGGGTCGGCGGGGCTCTATCTCGTGCGCGGCATCGGGATCCTGCGGCGCATGGGGGCGGCGTAGGGCGCGCTGCGCGCGCCTCCCGCCGCCCCCTGTATGGTTGGGCACCTATCGGGTACCATGCCGGCAGGACTCGCCGGGCCGCAACGCCGCGGGCCGGACCCGCCGACGGAGGGAAGGTGACGCCGGTGCGCGCAGTCGTCATGGCAGGCGGCGAAGGGACTCGCCTGCGCCCGCTCACGAGCAACCAGCCCAAGCCCATGGTGCCCGTCGTGGGCAAGCCCTGCATGGAGTACATCCTCGAGCTCCTCAAGCGACACGGCGTTGAGGAGGCCGTGGCCACGCTCGCCTTTCTGCCCAAGATCATCCGCGACTACTTCGGGGACGGTTCGACCCTGGGCGTGCGCATCCGGTACTCGGTCGAGCACGTGCCGGCCGGCACGGCGGGCAGCGTCAAGCTCGCCGAGGGCGATCTCCGCGACGACACCTTCGTGGTCATCTCGGGCGACGCGCTGACCGACTTCGACCTGCAGGACATCGTCGCGTTTCACAAGCGTCGCGGGGCCATGGTGACGATCGCGCTCCAGCACGTCGAGAACCCGCTCGACTTCGGCATCGTGGTCGTCAATGACGAAGGGCGGATCGAGC
The DNA here is from genome assembly GCA_964615105.1 of uncultured Thermoleophilia bacterium. Lineage (GTDB taxonomy): Bacteria > Actinomycetota > Thermoleophilia > UBA2241 > UBA2241 > UBA2241. The sequence continues at coordinate 5,418 of CAZTMO010000062.1, read as the reverse complement.
GCTTTCTCGAGAAGCCGACCTGGGGACAGGTCTTCTCGGACACGGTGAACACCGGCATCTATGTGCTCGAGCCCGAGGTCTTCGAGCACATCCCGGCCGGGCGACCGTTCGATTTCAGCCAGGACCTGTTCCCCAAGCTCTTCGACATGGGCGCGCCGCTATACGGCTACGTCGCCGACGGCTACTGGCAGGACATCGGCAGCCTCGAGCAGTACCTCAACGCCAACTGCGACGTGCTCGACGGCAAACTCGAGGCGACGATCTCGGGGATCGAGCTCGACCACCGCGTCTTCATCGGCGAGAACATCAGCCTGGACTCGCTCGAGAACGTCGTGGGACCCGCCTACATCGGAAACTACGCCAAGGTCTCGCCGCATGCCCGTGTCGGAGCGTACTCGGTGCTCGGCAGCAACGTCGTCGTCAAAGAGCACGCCGAGACGAGGAGGAGCGTGATCGACGCCAACACCTACGTCGGCGCCTCGAGCAAAGTCCTGGGCACGATCATCGGCAAGAACTGCGACGTCAAACCGGGGGTGACGCTGAGCGAGGGCGTCGCCATAGGGGACGAGTGTGTGATCGGCGAGGGCGCGACGATCGCACCCGACGTCAAAGTGTACCCGTTCAAGAGCGTCGAGTCGGGTGCGCAGATCAACTCCAGCATCATCTGGGAGTCGCGCGGCACGTCGCATCTCTTCGGCAAGGAGGGCGTCGTCGGGCTCATCAACATCGACGTGACGGCGGAGTTGGCGCTCAAGCTGGCGATGGCGTACGGCACGACGTTGCCGAAGGGCGCCCGTGTGACGACGAGCCGCGACGCGCACCCGGCGTCGCGGGTCTTCAAACGGGCGTTGATCTGCGGGCTCAACTCGACCGGCGTCGTGGTCCGCGACCTGCGCGTGGCGAGCAGCGCCATAAATCGCTTCGAGGTGAAGAACGGCAACACGCAGGGCGGCATGCACGTGCGCATCTCGCCGTGGGACCCGGAGACGGTGCAGATCCAGGTGTTCGAGCCGCCGGGCGTCGCCATCAGCGAGAAGCGCCAGAAGGACATCGAGAAGTACTACGGACGGCAGGACTTTCGCCGCGCCTTCTACAGCGACTTCGGCGAGATCCAGTTCCCCGACCGTGCCATGGAGACGTACGTCCGCGGGCTCGCGCGCAGCCTCGACATGGAGCGCATCCGCGACCGCGCCTTCCGCCTCGTGATCGACTACTCGTACTCCGCGGCTTCGCTGGTACTCCCGAACCTCCTCGGCAGCCTCGAGGCCGAGGTCATCTCGGTGCGCGCCTTTTCGGACCAGCGCTACACGACGATCTCGGCGGAGCAGCTCGCCGGGAACATCAGCGAGGTGCGGCGCCTGGTGGACGTCATGGGCGCCGACATGGGGCTCGTGATCTCACCCGGCGGCGAGCGTCTCTTCGTCGTCGACGAGCGCGGGGAGGAGGTGTCGATCGAGAAGACGCTGCTGTTGTTCGTGCGCCTGGTCGCCGAGCAGGCGGGCAGGGGGGCGAAGATCGTCCTGCCGCTCACGGTGACGCGCCTCGCCGAGGCCCTCGCGGAACCCTTCGACGTCGAGATCGTGCGCAGCAAGGTCTCGATGCCGGCGTTCACGCGCGCGGCCTCCGAAGAGGCGGTCGTGTTCGCGGGCGCGCTCGGGGGAGGTTACATCTTCCCGCGGTTCCTGCCCGCCTTCGACGCCGTCATGAGTCTCGGCAAGCTGCTCGAGCTGACGGCGCCCCAGGCGCACAGCCTGAGCGAGCTCCTTGCCGAGATCCCCACGAGCACGCTGGTGCACCGTACGGTCCCGTGCACATGGTCGCTCAAGGGCACCGTGATGCGCGTGGCGACCGAACGCCTGCAGCGCCTGGTCGAGGCCGAAGGCGCGAGCCTGGCGGCCTCGGGCGGCGTCGGCGACAGCGACGGCGAAGCGTCGCCCGAGCCCGTAGGGGGCGGCACCGGCGGCACGCGCGACCCGGCATCGCTCAGTCTCATCGACGGCATCACGATGAACCGCGGTGACTCGTGGGCGCAGTTGCTCCCCGATGCCGACGAGCCCGTGTTCCACGTCTACGCCGAGGGCGCCGACGAGAAGGAGTCGCGCGACCTCGCCGATCGCTTCGTCGCCGAGGTGCGCGCGGTGCTCGATGACGCCGCGGACTGAGCGCCGCAGCATGCGCGTGGCTGCGGCGGGCAGGAGGCCCGCCGCGGCGGGCGAACCCGGTACGGTACACTGACGGCAGGAACACCAGACTGTCCCGTGCCCCCGTGCCCGCCCGAGCGGGCCCGAGGCGCGCTTGTTAGCGTGAACGACCGACCGCAGCCCGACAACACCCCCGCGGCACCCGTCCCTGGACCCGCGGCTCCGCGACGCTGGTGGCGCCGCCACCCGTGGCGTACCGTCGGTCTGCTCGCCCTCGTTCTGGTCGTTGCGGCCTTCGCCGCCGTGCAGGTCGCGATCGCGGGCCGCATCGGGCCCGGAGTCGAGGTCGGCGGCGTGGCGCTCGGCGACCTCTCTGTGACGGAGGCGGAGTCGACGCTCTCGGACGAGCTGGTTCCGGCCGTCCAGAGCGTGACGCTCGAGACCGATGAAGAACCGCTCAGCCTCTCCCTGGAGACGCTCGGTATATCCATCGACGTGCCGGCGACCGCGCGTGCGGCGCACGCGCACGGCCGGCACGACCTGCCCTTCGGCCTCTCGGTCTGGCTCCCGCTCGGCGGCGACGGCCCCGCTCCGGTGGTGCGCGTCGACGCCGCCGCCTTCGAGAAGGGTCTCGAGGCGGTCCGTGCCGCCCTCGACGTCCCGGCGCGGGACGCCAGGCTCGAGCTCAGCGGGCGTACCGTCTCGGTCGTCCACGACAAGCCAGGCATTACGGTCGACGCGGCCGCGTTCGAGCACGACATCATCGCCTCGCTGGTCCGGGGCAAGGCCTTCGCCGGTGAGGCCCCGCTGACGACCGTTCCTCCGCGGCTCAGTACGGCCGAAGCGGAAGAGCGCGCCGCGGCGGCCGCGACCTACCTCGCGATGCCGCTGACCTTGCGCCTGCGGGGCACGACGATCGAGCTGCCGCCGTCTGAGCTCGCGAAGATGCTCACGGTCAACACCCGCGACGACGCCGGCCTCCATCCGCTGACCTTCGACAATCCCCGCGCCCGTGCGCGCCTGCACGGGCTCTTCGCCTGGGCCGAGACGCCGGCCGAGGACGCGCAGATCGTCGTCCACAAGGAGGGCGGCATCACCGTGCTGCCGAGCAAGGACGGCATCGTCCTCGACATGGCGCGGCTCACCGCCGACATGGACGAGGCGGCCTCCGGTGACGGACTGCGCAGCGTCGTCGTCGCCCTGCGGCCGGAGCTGCCCCGGCTGTCGAGCGCCGACGTCGAGAGCATGGGGCTCGCCGCGCTCGGCTCCCAGTTCACGACGTACTTCGACCCCTCCAACCCGGGGCGCAAAACCAACATCGCCCTCGCGGCCAAGCTCGTCGACGGGACCATCGTCGAGCCGGGCGCGGTCTTCTCGCTGAACGCGACGATGGGACCGCGCAGCGTCAACCGCGGCTTCGACTTCGCTCCCGTCATCGCCGGCGACGGCGTCCTGCGCCAGGGCGTGGGCGGCGGCATCTGCCAGTACGCGACGACGCTGTTCAACGCCGTCTTCTTCGCCGGTCTGCCGGTCGTCGAGCGCCACGCCCACGGCCTGCTCATCGCGCACTACCCGGTCGGGCGCGACGCGACGGTGAGCTGGGGCGGCCCCGACTTCAGGTTTCGCAACGACACCGGCAAGGCGGTGATGATCCGCAGCTGGGTCGACGGCAACGCGCTCACCGTCGCCATCGTGGGGAGGACGGGGCGTGAGGTCACTCTCACGACGAGCCGCTACTACGACATTCGCAAGCCTTCTTCGACGCGCGCCGATCCCCGCGTCGTGCACGACGCCGACCTTCCATCGGGCGTGGTCCGCTGGGAGCGCGGCGCCGACGGCAAGAGCGTCAAGGTCGTCCGCACGGTGAGGGACGGCGCCGGGCGCGTGCTCTTCCGCGAGACCTACGTGTCGATCTACGGTCCGCGCGACTGGATCAAGCGTATCGGGACGGGGAGCTGAGACCCGCTTCTTCGCCGCAGCGGGCGGCGCTCGCGGCGCCGTCAGGTGAGAACTGAGCCGCGCCGGCGGCTCAGCCGGTCTTGGCGATCACCTGCTTGCAGACGATCTTGAGGGTGTCGAAGACGCCCTCGCCGGTGATCGCGCTCGACTCGGTCACCGGCGAATGCGTGTGGTTCAGGAGCTCGTTGAGGTCCTCGACGCTGAACACGTCGATGAGGTCGCGCTTGTTCATCTGGATGACGAACCCGAGCTTCGTGAGGTCGTCCCCTTGCGCGAGGAGATTGTCCCAGAGGTTGAGGTAGCTCTCGACGTTCTCGTCGAGACGCGTGATCTGCGAGTCGGCGACGAAGATCACGCCGTCGACGCCCTGCAGCACCAGCTTGCGGCTGGCGTTGTAATAGCTCTGGCCGGGGACCGTGTAGAGGTGGAAGCGCGTCTGCATGCCTTTGACCGTGCCCAGCGTGAGGGGGAGAAAGTCGAAGTAGAGCGTGCGCTCCTCTTCAGTGGCGATCGAGACGAGCTTGCCGCGCGCCTCGGGGTTGATCGTGCGGTGGATGTACTGGATGTTGGTCGTCTTGCCGCAGAGCCCGCAGCCGTAGTAGACGATCTTGTAGTTGATCTCGCGTGCGGCGAAGTTGATCAGCGGCATCGAGGAGTCCTCACAGATCCTTGAACAGGTCGTCGATGGCGAGCCCGGCGTCGGCCTCGAAGTCGGAGTCCATGGCCGGGCCTTCGTCGTCGTCCGGCCCCTCGAAGATCTGGCGCAGGACCTCGATGGCGCGCTGCGTGTACAGCCGGACCTTGCCCACCTGCGTCTCGCGCCCGAAGGTCACGATGAGGAGCACCTGGTCGGTGACCTGGGAGACGTGCAGGTTCAGCCCCTTGCCCTCGTGGAAGAGGAGCGTGAACTCGTTCTCCTCGAGGATCTTCGCCAGTTGCTGGGTCGCGGCGAACGAACTCGCGGCGAGGGAGGCCAACGAGAGTGTCTCGGGGTGGTACTCGTCCGACGCGGTCGTGATCGGCTGGCCCGAGGTCGAGATCAAGGCAAGAAAGCTCGACCCCGACACCTCCTTCAGCCTCTGAAGGAGGTCGTCGCAGCGGTCGAGCTGACGGTCGTTGATGACCAGACCCTTACGCTTGGCCACGCATGCTCCCTTCGTGCTCCCGTCGCGGCCTGCGCAGTATATATCAGGCATTGTCAGGCCAGGCGACGTCTTCGCGCGGGGTCGTCATGCGGCGCCCGCCCTTCCTGTATCGTCAGCGGGGGCTGCGAGCATGAGCCCGCGGAGGCGATGGTGCGGCAGGAATGGCCACCGAG
>CAZTMO010000061.1:0-9509 GCA_964615105.1 uncultured Thermoleophilia bacterium | reverse complement strand
TTATGGGCGTGGCGATGTTCCATCATCCGGTCCGCGAGCTCGCGTTCGAGGCCGTCGTCGAGATACGCGGGGGGCCTCACGTTCGCGTACACGATAAGTCCGAACGGCTCGCACACGAGCACCGTCAGCGCGGCGACGGCAACGAGGATCCTGTCCTCGATGCGCCGTCGCGCATCCTTGAAGACCCAGTAGGCGGACGCCAGCCAGAGCGCGACGACGAAGACGACGGACATGCGGACGATGAAGTCCCACGTCGACGACGAGAAGAAGTCGCTCACCGACTGGAACGGGTTGTCGCCGGCCGCCAGCAGACTCCAGTGTGGCAACGCTCTCCTCCTGAGGCGAATGATGCGCGCCGCACGGCGCCGCGCGAACGACGGCCCGGGCGCCGGCGCCTCGACGGCGCACAACGGCGCGCTCAAGGGCGCCGGCCTCGCCGGCCGGCGCGTGCATCATACCCGACAACGACCGCGAGTGGACAGAGACACGTGCCCCCAGGACCGGGGGCTACAGGACGCCGAAGACCGACGTGAGGACGTCCGACAAGACGACGCCGGCGAGCCGCGTCCCGATGAGGTAGCCGACGAAAAAGGCGACGAGAGCGACGGCGAGCACGATCAGGAGCGCGACCAGGAATCGCACCACGGGGTTCGTACCTTGCTTCGCCATCCCAGCCTCCACGCGTTTCGCGCCAGTATATCTGAGGGCGCGATCACGTCCTCGACCGGCTATCCCGCGGCGTCGCCGTCGAGCATGAGGGCGAGGTCCTCGAGGAGATGCAGGGAGCCGGTCACGAGGACGGTGCCGGACGCTCCGGCCAAGGTCTTCGCCGTGCGTACGGCACGTGCGGGGTCGCGAACGACCTCCACCCATAGCGATGCTCGGGGCCGATCCGCCTTCTCTTCGCTTCCTGGCTCGGCCGCGATCCCGCGCGCCGGGCGCCGCCGTCCCTTCGCGACGCTGACGGCGGCCGCGAGCTCGCCGGCGCCAAGGCTGCGCGACCCGCTCGCCTGCGTGCACACCACGCCGTCGACGATCGGCAAAAGCGCGCGCAGCACGCCGGCGACGTCCTTGTCGCGCATCACGGCCGCGACGGCGACCACCGGCCGCGGCAAGGACAGACGATCGAGCGCGGCGGCGAGGGCGTGCATACCGGCCGGGTTGTGGGCGCCGTCGGCGAGCACGAGCGGCGAGCGCGAGACGACCTCCAGGCGGCCGGGGACGGCGACCCTGCGGAGCGCCTCGCGCACACGGTCGACGTCGAGGCCGCCGAGAAACAGGTGAGACGCCATCACGGCGAGGCCGGCGTTGACGACCTGAAAGGCGGCGGGCGAGGGCACGGCCAGAGCCGTGTATCCGACGCCCGCCGCCCTCATCGCGAACGCCTCCGGCCGCCCCTCGACGGTGAACTCGCGGCCGAGGAGCCAGACGCGCGCGCCGGCGCGCGCGCAGGCCTCGTCGGCCGCCGCCTCGAGGCCGTCGAGCGGTCCGAACACGGCGTGGCCACCCTTGATGACCGCCGCCTTCTCGGCGAAGATCGCCTGCCGCGAGTCGCCGAGCACCTCGGTGTGCTCGAGGGCGATGTTCGTGAGGGCGACGACGGGCGCCACCGTCACGTTCGTGGCGTCGAGGCGGCCGCCGAGCCCAGCCTCGAGCGCGACCATCTCGACCCCGCTCTCGGCGAGGGCGAGCAGGGCCGCCACGGTGAGGACCTCGAACTGGGTGGTCTCGCCGAACTCCGCCGGAAGCCTCCCTGTCTTGGCGCGCACGCGACCGACCGCAGCCCCGAACACCTCGCGCCCGATCGGCTCCCCGTCGACGAGCACCCGCTCGCAGTAGCCGGTGATGTGCGGCGAGAGATACGCGCCCGTGCGTGGGCCGTGTGCCCCGACGATCGCCGCCGCGTACCTCGCCGTAGACGATTTGCCGTTCGTGCCGACGATATGGACCACGCGAAAGCGGTCCTGCGGCCGGCCGAGCGCGTCGAGCAGCGCCGACACGCGCTCCAACCCTGGCCGCATCCCGAAGACAGCGAGGCCGTCGAGGTACTCCTCCCAGTCGTGCTGCGCGCACATGACACGCCCCCGCTCGTCCCTGGGCCGGAGCCCTCTTCGCCCATCCGTCCGGCACGCCGATGCGCCCCGGGAGGCGAGTCGCCGCGATCAGCCCGTCTGAAGACGGGCGAGACGCGCGGCCAGCTCGTCACGGTCGGCCGCGTACCCGGCGAGCTTCTCGCGCTCTTTGGCGACGATCGCCACCGGCGCCTTGCCGACGAACGCCTCGTTGGCGAGCTTGGCGGCGCAGCGCTCGACCTCCGTTTCGACCTTCGCGAGCTGCGCCTCGAGGCGTGCGATCTCCTCCGCCACGTCGACCGTCGCGGTCACCTCCAGCCTGCCGCCGGGGACGAGGACGACGGTCGCGCCGGCCCCTGGAGCGCCGTCGAAGCGCACGTCCGTGCGCGCCAGGGCGCGTATGGCGAGCGCGAACGGCGCGTACCTCTGCGCCGCCCCGACGTCGTCGCCGACGAACACCGCGCTCAGGACCTGCCCCGGCGCCACCCCGCCCTCGGCGCGGAACGCGCGCAGGGCGTTCACCAGCCCCTGCACGTCGGCGAGCGCCGCCTCGTCCGCTTGAGACACGGTGAGATCGTCGCGTCGCGGATGTGCCTTCGCGAGCAACGGCGCAGCGCCGTACTGCGCCGCGATCTCTTCGGTCACGTACGGCAAGAAGGGGTGCAGCAGGCGGACGATCTGGTCGAGCATCCAACGCGCGTGACCTCCGGCCTCGCGACGTTCAGCGTCATCCTCACCGTAGAGACGGACCTTGACCAGTTCGAGGTACCAGTCGCAGAACTCGTCCCAGACGAAATGGTAGAGGGCGTCGACGGCGGCGGTGAAGTCGTAGACGGCGACCGCCGCCTCGACGCCCTCGAGACAGCGCGCGAAACGACTCGCGATCCAGCGGTCGACGGGGTGCGCCTCGCCGCGTCGCGCCGCGCAGCCCTCGCTGGCGAGAAGGACGAGGCGGGACGCGTTCCAGAGCTTGTTCGCGAAACTGCGTCCCATGGCGATCTTCTCTTCGCTGAAGCGCACGTCTTGGGCGCTCGACATCATCAACAGGCCGAAACGCGTCGCGTCGGCGCCGTACTTCTCGATCATCTCCAGCGGGTCGATTCCGGTACCCAGCGACTTGCTCATGCGGCGCCCGTCGGCGGCCTGGATCACCGAGTGGATGTAGACGTCGGTGAACGGCACCTCGCCGACGAACTCGAGGCCCATCATCACCATGCGCGCCACCCAGAGGAAGATGATCTCGCGCGCCGTGCTCAGGACGTCCGTGGGATAGAAGTAGGCAAGGTCCGGCGACGCATCCGGCCAGCCCCAGGTCGCAAACGGCCAGAGGGCCGAGCTGAACCAGGTGTCGAGCACGTCGGTGTCGCGCCGCAGGGTCGTCCCCCCGCAGGCAGGGCACGCCCGCGGCGCCTCCTCCTCGACGATCACCTCGCCGCAACCGTCGGCCTCGCAGTACCACACCGGCAACTGGTGCCCCCACCAGAGTTGGCGGCTGATGCACCAGGGGCGCAGGTTCTCCATCCAGTCGATGTACACGCGGCCCCAGCGCTCGGGAGTGAACTTGACGCGGCCGTCACGCACGACGTCGGTCGCCGGCTTGCGCAGCTCGTCCATGCCCATGAACCACTGTTCGCTGATCAGCGGCGCGATGAACGTGCCGCAGCGGTCGCAGCTCGCGACGCTGTGCGAAAAGTCCTCGACCTTCTCGAGCGCGCCGAGCTTCTCGAGATCGGCGACGACGCGCTCGCGCGCCTCCATGATCTCGAGGCCGGCGTACGGACCGCCGGCCGGGGTGATGACGCCCTCGGGTCCGATCGCCTGCACGGTGTCGAGCGTGTGGTCGCGGCCGATCTCGAAGTCGGTGATGTCGTGCGCCGGCGTGATCTTGAGGGCACCGCTGCCGAAGTCCTTCTCGACGCGCGCGTCCGCGATGACCGGGAGCCGACGCCCCAGCAGGGGCAGGACAGCCGTGCGGCCGACGATGTCCGCGTAGCGGCCATCGTCGGGGTTCACGGCCACCGCCGTGTCGCCGAGCATCGTCTCGGGGCGCGTCGTCGCGATGGTCACGCTGCCGCCGCCCTCGAGCTCGTAGCGCACGTGGTACAGGTGGCCCGGGTCTTCGACGTGAGCGACCTCGAGGTCGCTGATCGCTGTGCCGCAGCGCGGGCACCAATTGACGAGGTAGGAGTCCTTGTAGATGTAACCCTTCTTGTAGAGGGCGACGAACACCTTGAGGACGGCGCGGACGTAGCCTTCGTCGAACGTGAAGCGCTCGCGCTCGTAGTCGCAGGCGCAGCCGAGGCGCTTGAGCTGCTGGATGATGTTGCCGCCGTACTCTTCGCGCCAGGCCCAGACCCGCTTCGCGAACTTCTCGCGCCCGAGGTCCTCTTTGGTCAGTCCCTCGCCGCGGAGCTGTTTCTCGACCACGTTCTGCGTGGCGATCCCGGCGTGATCGGTCCCGGGCAGCCAGCAGGCGTTCTCGCCCAGCATGCGGTGGTAGCGGATGAGCACGTCCTGGACTGTCCCGTTGAGGGCGTGCCCCATGTGCAGGTTGCCGGTGACGTTCGGCGGAGGGATGACGATCGAGTAGGGCGCGCGCGACGGATCAGGCTCGGCGTGGAAGATCCCGCTCGCCAGCCACTCCGCGGTCCAGCGCGCCTCGACGGCCGCGGGCTCGAAGCGGGTGGTCTCTCTCAGATACGCCTGCGGCTCACTCGTCTGAGCGCCGGCCTCCTCCGCATGAGGCTGGGCCTGCGGCTCGGTGTTCGGGTCGGTCATGACGCCTCGGGACCTCGGGTATGGACTGCCGGCGCGCCGGCCTGAGCTTCAGGACGACGCCCGACCGCGGGGCCGGCTTCGCCCGCCCGCGGCCTCACGGAAGTATATCGAGTGCCCGGCGCGCTGCCGAGCCGCGCCCGTCAGCCCGCGTCGCCCCCGGAGGGCGGCTGGCCGCCGCTCGCCTCCAGGGCGCAGACCTGGCAGAACTCGTGCGATCCCTCGATGAGGGCGCCGCACTGGGAACAGTGGCGCTCGAGCTGCCCGCTGTGCGCGTCGACGCCGGGCTCGAGATCGGATCCGGGAGTCTGGTGGTCGTGCTCGTCGGTCAAATCGTCTCCTCGGCCGGCGACCGTTGCGGTCGCGTCCTGCCAATGTACCCGGGACACCGGCGTCCCCCACCTCGCGCGCCGGTGGACGTCGCATCGTGGCCAAGGGGCCACCGCGCCACGCCCCGATGGCGGCGAGTCACCTTTGAGTGGACGCAGGATCCCTGCGAGACGTGCGCGCGACGACCAGCGGCACGGCTTCCGCGAACTCGCGCACGTAGTGGATGTCGAGACGCGCGACGATCTCGGCCGGGATCTCGGCGACCGACGCGCGGTTCGCCTCGGGCAACACGACCGTGCGGACGCCGCTGCGTGTCGCGGCCAGCAGCTTCTCTTTGAGGCCGCCGACGCGCAGGACGCGTCCGCTCAGCGTGATCTCGCCGCTGAGCGCGACGCGCGGGCGGAGCGGACGGCCGCTGAGGGCCGAGAGCATCGCCGCGCCGATGGCGAGGCCCGCCGACGGGCCGTCTTTGGGCACCGCACCCTCGGGCACGTGGACGCGCACGTCGTGCTGCGTCACATCGAGGCCTTTACGGCCGAACCAGGGCTGCGCCCGAAGCAACCGCCGCAAGCGCTCGTCGCGCTCCGAGCTGGCGAGCAGATAGCCCCAGGCCGCGCTCGCCGACTCCTGCATGACGTCGCCGAGCTGTCCCGTGAGGACGAGCTCGCCGCGGCCGCGCACCAGCGTGGCCTCGACGCTCAGGACCTCTCCCCCGTCGCCGGTGTACGCAAGAGCGAGGCTCTCGCCGACGCGCCCGGTGCGGCGCAGCTCAGTCTCGAGCCAGAGTGCCTCGCCCAAGTACCCGCGCAGATCGCCGGGAGCGACGCCCACAGGCAGGGCAAGGCCCTGCTCGACGTGGCTGCGCGCGACCTTGCGAAAGACGCGGCGCAGGCAACGCTCGAGCTCGCGGACCCCGGCCTCACGGGTGTAGCCACGCACGATCGCCTGCAGGGCGCCGCGGCCGAACTTGACGTCGCCGCGACGCAGGCCGCTCTCGCGCGCCACCCGAGGCACGAGGTACCGGCGCGCGATGGCGAGCTTCTCAGCCAGCGTGTAGCCGCTCAGGCGAATGACCTCGAGCCGGTCGTAGAGCGTGTCGGGGATCGCGTCCGTGTCGTTGGCGGTGGCGACGAAGAGCACTTTCGAGAGGTCGTAGTCGACCTCGAGGTAGTTGTCGCGAAAAGCGTCGTTCTGCGCCGGGTCGAGGACCTCCATGAGCGCCGCCGCCGGGTCGCCGCGCCAGTCGCTGGCGAGCTTGTCGAGCTCGTCGAGAAGCAAGACCGGGTTGTCGACTCCCGCCTTGGCGATGGCCTCGACGACGCGCCCCGGCATGGCGCCGATGTAGGTGCGGCGGTGGCCGCGTATCTCTGCCTCGTCGCGCATACCACCGAGGGCGATGCGCGCGAACGGCCGGCCGAGGGCCTCGGCCACCGCCCGCGCCACCGAGCTCTTGCCCGTGCCCGGCGGACCCGCGAGACACAGGATCGTGCCGGGCTGGTCGCCCTCGAGCAGGCTGCACACGGCGAGGTGTTCGAGAACACGGTCCTTCACGTCCTTGAGGCCGTAGTGAGTCCTGTCGAGGTGGCGAGCCACGGTGGCGACGTCCACCACCGTCTCGGCCGTACGCCCCCATGGCAGGTCGAGGACCGTGTCGAGCAGGCCGCGGATCACGGCCACCTCGGGGCTCATCGTCGGCGCCTGGCGCAGCTTCTCGATCTCACGTTCGACGACGCGCGCGGCGGCCGCGGGGAGGCGGCGTTCGGCGAGCTTACTCGCGTACCCCGCGGCCTCGTCTCCCGCCTCGGCGTCGATCTCGTCGCGGATGACCTTGAGCTTCTCCTGAAGGAGGATCTGCCGCTGACTCGACTCGATGCGCTGCTGCACCTTGGCGGCGATCTCCTGCTCCAGGCCGAGCACGGCGTTCTCCTGGGCGAGCAGCTCGAGGAGCACCGTGAGGCGCTGCTCGGTCGACTCGGTCTCGAGCAACGCCTGCTTCTCGCGCGTCGACACCATGAGGTGCGCGGCGACGATGTCGGCCGACTCTTCGGCGTCGGCCGCCTGAGCGACGACATACTGGATCTCGTCGGGGACGTGCGGGCTCATGTGCACGTAGTCGGCGAACTCAGCCGCCACCCGCCGGGCGAGGGCCCGGCAGCGGGCGGCGTCGCGGTCTTCGGGGTCGATCGCCGAATACCGTACGATGAAGTGTGGCGTCGTCTCTTCGAAGTGCTCGATCCGCACCCGCTCGATACCCTCGACGATCGCCTTCACGCTCCCGTCGGGCAGCTTGAAGAGCTGGAGCACGGTCGCCCGCGTACCGACCGGCAGGATGTCGCCGGCCGCCGGGTCGTCGTCGCCGGGTTCGCGTTGCGACGAAAGGATCAGCGGCGTCTTCTCCCCGAAGGCGCGCTCGATCGCACTGATGGACTTGTCGCGCCCGACGAACAGGGGCGCGACCATCTTGGGAAACACGACGAGCTCGCGCGTGGGCAGCAGCGGCAGGCTCGGCGCGCCGCCCGTCACGCGCTTGCCGGCGATGTCAGGCGGACTCGGCGTCACGCTCGGGCGCCGCCTTCTCCGCCTCGGTGACGAGCGTCGGGTCGATACCCTTCTCTATGGTCTCGCGCGTGATCACGCACTTGCGCACGTCGCGCCGCGACGGAAGGTCGAACATGACTCCCAGGAGGGCCTCTTCGATGATCGTGCGCAGGCCGCGCGCGCCCGTGCCGCGGTCCAGCGCCTTGGATGCGATCGCGCCGAGCGCCTCTTCGGCGAACACGAGGTCGACGCCGTCGAGCGAGAAGAACTTCTGGTACTGATGGGTGAGCGCGTTCTTGGGCTCGGTGAGGATGCGCGCGAGATCTCCCTCGTCGAGATTGTGGACGGCGCTCACAACGGGCAGGCGGCCGATGAACTCGGGGATGAGGCCGAAGTTGAGCAGATCCTCGGGCAGTACGTGGGCGAAGATGCTGCCCGGGTCCTTGTCGGCCTTGCCGACGATCTCGGCCATGAAGCCGACGCCCTGACGCCCCATCCGACGTTCGATGATCTTCTCGAGGCCCGAGAAGGCGCCGCCGCAGATGAAGAGCACGTTGGTCGTGTCGATCGTGAGGAACTCCTGGTGCGGGTGCTTGCGGCCGCCCTGCGGGGGCACGCTCGCCGTGGTCCCTTCGAGGATCTTGAGCAGCGCCTGCTGGACGCCCTCGCCCGACACGTCGCGCGTGATCGACGGGTTGTCGGCCTTGCGCGCGATCTTGTCGATCTCGTCGATGTAGATGATCCCGGTCTCGGCGCGCTTGACATCGAAGTCGGAGGCCTGGATGAGCTTGAGGAGGATGTTCTCGACGTCCTCGCCGACGTACCCCGCCTCAGTGAGGGCGGTCGCGTCGGCGATCGCGAACGGGACGTTGAGGATGCGGGCGAGGGTCTGGGCGAGCAGCGTCTTGCCGCAACCCGTCGGTCCGAGGAGCAGGATGTTCGACTTCTGCAGCTCGACGTCGGCCTCGCCCGAGGCGACCGCCTGGACGCGTTTGTAATGGTTGTAGACGGCCACGGACAGCGCCCGCTTCGCCTCTTCCTGCCCGACGACGTAGTCGTTGAGGATCGCGTAGATGTCGCGCGGCTTGGGCAACTGCTCGAAGTCGAGCGTCGCCGGCGCGGTCAGCTCCTCGTCGATGATCTCGTTGCAGAGATCGATGCACTCGTCGCAGATGTACACGCCGGGCCCGGCGATCAGCTTCTTCACCTGCCGCTGCGACTTGCCGCAGAAGCTGCAGAGAAGCTGGTCGGTGCTGTCCGAAGATCCTGCCAACTCGTGCCTCCCGCTGTCGGAGTCCCGCTCGCGCCCGCCTCAGCGGTGGGCGATCACGTCGTCGATGATGCCGTAGTCCTTCGCCTCGGTGGCGGTCATGAAGTAGTCGCGTTCAGTGTCCTGGCGCACCTTCTCGTAATCCTGCCCGGTGTGCCCGGCGAGGATCTCGTCGAGACGCTGGCGGAGACTGATGACCTCCTTGGCGTGGATCTCGATGTCGGTGGCCTGGCCCTCGTACCCGCCCATGAGCTGATGGATGAGCACGCGGGCGTTGGGCAGCGCGAACCGTTTGCCCTTGGCGCCGCCGGCGAGCAGCAAGGCGCCCATGCTCATCGCGCTGCCCACGCAGATCGTCGACACGTCCGGCTTGATGAACTGGATCGTGTCGTACACCGCGAGGCCCGCGTACACGGACCCGCCAGGGCTGTTGATGTAGAGGCTGATGTCCTTGTCCGGGTCCTCGGACTCGAGGTGGATGAGCTGCGCCACGATGAGGTTCGCGACCTCGTCGTTGATCGGCG
>CAZTMO010000060.1:0-9512 GCA_964615105.1 uncultured Thermoleophilia bacterium | reverse complement strand
GGCGGCCACCGTGCTCCGATCGTCGCGCCGCGACACGGGCGGTCCGCACACGACCGCCACGTCGGGCAGCGCGTCGGCAAGCCGGCAGGCGTCGCCGACGTCGCCCTCCACGCCATCGCGGACCGCGCCGCCGTCAAGCGGCGCGACCGCCGGGGCCGAAGGGCCCCCGGCGCCCAACAGCGCGGCGCCCGGTTCGAGGACCACGTCGGCGTCGGCGTCGCGTCCGCCGAGCACGATCCTCTTGGGCGCCTGCGCCGCAGCCGCCTCGACGAGCTCGGCTCGTAACGCGAGGGCGGCCGGCGTCCCAGCGGCGCGGACGACGCTTCTTCGGACCGCCGCAGAAGGAGTGGCCGCTGGGGTGGCGCCGGCGGCGAGCAGCGCCGTCCGCGCCTCGTCGCCGGCCGGCACAAGACCGGGCCCGGCGAGGCGCTCGAGCGCCGCCTCGTAGACACGCTCCACGTCGTCGGGCGCGAGCAAGCGCAGCGACAGGCGAGCGCGGCGGGGATCGACGGACAGAGTCTCGGTCATGATGGGTCCACGAGCTTCGTCTTTGGTCGCCTCCCGCGGGAGCGCGGCGGGTCGGGGAGGTCCGACTACTCTACCACCGGACCGCGGCCCCAGGCAGCCACGTCGGCACGCGATCGAGACCGCCCGGCCGCAGGAGACGGCGCGGAGCGCATCGTGGTCGCCGTACCGCCCGAGGCGTCGTACAGTAGCGGCGAGGCGACGAAGGGGGCGAGGCATGAGGATCGAGGTCGACTGCGCGAAGGTCCGCGCCAACGCGGCGGCGGTCGTGGAGCTCTGCGCGCGCCACGGGATCGAGGTCGCCGGGGTCACGAAGTGCGTCTGCGGCGAGCCCGAGGTGGCGCGCGCCATGCTCGCCGGCGGCTGCACGATGCTCGCCGATTCGCGCCTCGACAACGTGGCGCGCATGCGTGCCGCCGGTATCGAGGCGCCGATCCTCCTGCTCCGCCTTCCCGCCCTCAGCGAAGCCGGGTCGACGGTCCGCCTCTGCGACCTCAGTCTGGTCAGCGAGGTGACCACCGCCCACGCGCTGTCGACCGCCGCGCAGGCCGAGGACGCGACCCATCAGGTCATCCTCATGGTGGAGAGCGGCGACCGCCGCGAGGGCGTCATGCCCGAGGACACGGTCGCCGCCTGCCGCGACATCCTCACTCTCCCGAACATCGAGCTCGCCGGCATCGGCACCAGCCTCAATTGCCTGTGCGGGGTCTTGCCGACGGCCGCGAACCAGCAGGCGTTCGCCGCGGTCGTCGACCGCGTCGAGGCGGAGCTCGACATCCGCTTCCGGCTGATCTCGGCGGGACACACCGGCAACCTGCACCTCGTTCAGACGGGGGACGTCCCCGAGCGCTTCAACCACTTCCGCGTCGGCGAGGCGATCCTCACAGGCACCGACTTCTCCACGTGGGCAGACCTGCCCATGCCCCACGTGGACGCGTTCACGGTGTACGCCGAGGTCATCGAGCTCAAGGACAAGCCGTCCGCCCCGGACGGCGCTGTCGGGCCCGACGCCTTCATGGCGGTCCACGAGTGGCCGGACCTCGGCGTCCGGCGGCGGGCGATCGTCGCCATGGGCGAGATCGACCTGCGGACGTCGGGCCTCAAGCCGATGCGTCCTGGGGTGACCGTGGTAGGGGCGAGTTCCGACCACCTCGTACTCGACGTGACCGAGGCCGACCCGACCGTCCAGCTCGGCGAAGAGCTCGGCTTCGACACGCTCTACCCGGCGGTGTCGACCGGGTGGGCGAGCTCGTGCACGACCAAGGTCGTGCACCCTCTCGCCCCTTGACAGGCGCCTAAGGGCCTCAGCTCCCGGGCCGCCGCTCTTCCGCTCCGGCGAGGATGCGGTCGAGCTCGCCCGTGACGGCGGCGTCGAGCGCGAAGGCGCGGGGCTCGGCGCACAGCGCCGCCACCCGCGCCCGCAGGCGGTCGACGAGGGTCGGCGAGCCCTCCGCCACCCAGTGCGCGTGCCGCGAGGTGTCCAGCAGGTCACTCTGCCAGATCTCGCGGTAATGCTGGCGCGTGTACGGCCGGGCGAGATGGTCGCCGCCCGGCCCGACGGCCTTGATCTCGTCCAGCGCCAGCGCCTCGTCGTCCACCCTGAGCTCGCTCATGAACGCCTTGGCGTAGCCGATGAGCTCGTCGCCGAAGAGGATCGACTCGTAGCTGCCCTGGAGGCCGGCCTCGAGATAGCCGACGTCGTGCAGGAGCGTGGCCCGCGAGAGCATCCCCGTGATGGTCGTGATCGCCGCCTCGGCGGCCCACTGCTGGTCGAGCGTCTTGCTGTCGCTGTACCCGGCGTAGCCGAAGCTCGGCAGGTCGTACCAGCGCGCGACGTCGGTCTGCGCCTGATAGCCCTGGACCGGACCGGCCGACGCGTACACCTCGTTCATGGTGCGCATGTTCATCGCCCCGACGCCGACGCCCCACACGAACGAGGCGCCGGCCTTGACCGCCTGGCTCAGCACCAGACCGGCGAGCGTCTCGGCGTTGGCGACGACGATCACCGAGGCGATGCTCGCCGGCGCCGTCGTGCCCGCGTTCGGCGCCGGCGCCCAGATGAGGGGGATGTCGAGCTCGGCGCAGGCCATGACCTTGCTGGCGCCGTCCTCGTCGAACATCAGCGGCGGGACCGGCATGGCGTAGATGCCGAGGCTGTCGGCCTCGCCGGCCGCGGCGCACATCTCCTTCATCAGGCCGATGACGTGGCCGTCGCGCGGCGCTACGAGCAGCGGCTTGCGCGTGCCGCGCAGCATCGCGTCGACCTGGGCGAGGTCGTCCACGGCCTGGGGCACGTCCTCGGGCAGGCCCATGCTCATGACGAAGTCGATGTTGGGCAGCCGCTCGCAGAGGGCGGCCTGCCCCTCGACGTCGGCCTTGCGCACACGACGACGCTCGTGCGTCTCAGGGTCGCAGATGTAGAGGAGGTCCGACCCGGTGCCGCAGTAGGTGTGGTGCGCGTCGAGGACCAGCGGCGCGGTGTCGCCGCCGCGCGGCTTGAGCAACCGGCCGCGCGGCGCGCTCGCGATCGCCGCCTCGACCAGCGGCGCCGGGATCCGCACGCGGGTGCCGTCGACCTGCGCGCCGGCGCGGGCGAAGACCTCGGTCGCCGGCGCGTAGCGCACGTCGATGCCGACCTCGACAAGCACCTCGAGCGTCGCCTCGTGGACGCGCCCGCAGGCTTCCTCGCCCCAGATCACCAAGCGTGCGCTGTTCACCATGCACCTCCCTCGCTCCGCCTGCCCGGACCGCGAGCGCTCCGGTCGACGAGGCTCATTCTCCGCGATGGGCGGGGTCGCGGGAAAGCGGCCCGCGCCCGGCGACGCCGGCCGCCGGCATCTTGGGCGAGCCTGCGCAAGGTACCGGCCGCCGGCGCACCGATGTCTGGGCGAACTTCGCTGGCGGCGGGGCGCGGCCCTTTACTGCCGCGCCCCGCCGCCGTAGCCTCATCCCGACAGAAGGGAGCGCCATGAAACGGAACCTGCACGCCGGCAACCCGCGCAGCGGGGGGCTCAGCCTCAACGTCTTCACCGAGTCCGAGATGGACGACATCCACCTCGCGACCCTCGAGGTGCTCGAGCGCACCGGTGTCTGGGTCGAAGACGATGAGGCGCTCGGCATCTTCGGCGACGGAGGCTGCCGGATCGACCGCGAGACGCGCATGGTCAAGATCCCGCCCTGCGTGGTCGAGGACGCCATCCGCACGGTCCCGGCCAAGCTGGTACGCGGCGCGCGCGACCCCGGGAAGCGCATCGTCCTGGAGCCCGGACGAGTCTCGTTCTGCAACTTCGACGAGGGCATCATGGTCAACGACCTGCGGACGGGCGAGCACCGCGAACCTGTGCTGCAGGACGTCGCCGAGATCGCCCGCCTGGTCGACGCGCTCGACAACATCGACATGTACGAGCCGGCCGGCAGTCCCACCGACCGGCCACAGGAGACGGCCGTGCTGCACGGCACGGAGGCGGCGCTGCACAACACGACGAAGGTCGTCGGCACCGAGGCGACGTCGGCGTGGGAGGTGCGCAAGGTCATCGAGATGGCGACGGCGATCGTCGGCGACGAGGACGCCCTGCGCGAGAACCCCATCGTGGGGTTCGGCGTCTGTCCGGTCAGCCCGCTCAAGCTGCCGCGCGACGCCACCGAGGTCATCGTGGAGTGCGCCCGCCACGGCATGCCCTGCGGGTGTCTCTCGATGGCGATGTCGGGCGGCTCCTCGCCGGTGACGCTCGCCGGGACCTTCGTGCAACACAACGCCGAGGTGCTCGCCGGCATCACGCTCTCGCAGCTCACGGCGCGGGGGGCGCCGATCGACTACGGCTCGTCGACGACCGCCATGGACCTTCGTCTGGCGGCGGCCAGCGTCGGCTCGCCCGAGCTCGCCCTGTTCAGCGCCGCCACGGCGCAGATGGCGCGCCGCTACCTGATCCCGAGCTTCGTCGCCGGGTTGTAGGCGGATTCGAAGCTCGGTGACGCCCAGACCGGTCACGAGAAGACGCTCACGGGCCTGACGGCTGCGTTGGCAGGGGCCAACCAGATCTACGGCGCGGGGATGATCGAGTCGGGAGTCACCTTCGATTGCGCGCAGCTCGTCATCGACGACGAGATCGCGGCCATGATCCTCAAGGTGGTGGGCGGGTTCCGCGTCGACGACGAGGCCCTGGCGGTGGAGGACATCGCCGCGGTCGGCCCGTTCGGCGACTTCCTCAGCCTGGACGCGACCCTGCGCCATATGCGCGAGCTCAGTCAGCCCAAGTACCTCGACCGCCGCGTGCGCGAGGACTGGAAGGAGCGCGGGGGGACGGACCTCTACCAGCGCGCGAGAGCGGCGGCGCTCGACATCGTCGAGGGCCACAAGCCCGAGCCGCTCGACGCCGACGCAGCCAAGCAGGTCCGCGCCATCGTCGAAGCCGCCGACCGCGAGCGCGGCGTGGCCTGAGGCGCGACGAGGCACGGTCCCCGGCGCGCGGGCCGGCGGCGAGCATTCAGGGCCCGCCGCCGGCCCGCGCGCCTCATTTGTCGACCGTGAGGTCGAGACCCTGGAACCACTCCCGCGAGAGCCCGGCCAGAGTCCCGTCCCGGTGCATGTGCGCGATCGCATAGTCGAGCAGCTTGACCCAGTCGGCCTCGCCGGCGGCGACGGCGAAGGCGAGGTCCTCGTAGAAGAGCGGCGTCCCCGAGAAGACGAAGGGCCCGCCGTCGAGGATCGCTTGCTGCCCGGTGGCCCCGCCGGTGACGACGAAGTCGAGCTTGCCGGCCCGCAGGTCGGAGAGGGCGTCCGCGTCGGTCCTGTACGTCTTCACGACCGCCTTTGACTGCCCCTTGAGGACATCGTAGTAGGTCGTCGCGATCCCGACGCCGACCGTCCTCCCGTCGAGATCGGCGACGCTTGTGATCTGCGGGCCCCCCTTCTTCACCAGCGCCTGCGCGGTGGCGAAGTAGTAGGGCGCGGTGAAGTCGACCGTCTTGTCCATCTCGGGCGTGATCGCCATCGACCCGATGGAGACGTCGATGCGGCCGTTGTTCAACCCGGCCGGGACGGCCTCGCGGTCCGGGTTCACGAAGCGGACCTCAAGACCGAGGATCTCGCCGACCTTCGTGGCGACGTCGACGTCGAAGCCGAC
Organism: uncultured Thermoleophilia bacterium; assembly: GCA_964615105.1. GTDB lineage: Bacteria > Actinomycetota > Thermoleophilia > UBA2241 > UBA2241 > UBA2241. The sequence goes on along the minus strand of CAZTMO010000060.1, from coordinate 3,864 downwards.
GAGCTCGCCCGTCGCCTCGTCGACGGCGCTCTGCGGCGGATAGGCGGGGTCGTTGGCGACGACCATCCAGCCGCGCTTCACGACCTTCGCGGCGACCCCCGTCGGGGCCGCCCCCAGGATCTGCCCGGCGCGCTCAGAGGCCGTCCCGGCAAGCGCGTCGGAGGTGGCGCCGCCGTCGCCCCCGCACGCACTGGCCAGGATCACCAGGCAGAACAGAGAAGCGCCGCAGAGGAGGGCGGCGTACCGGCGGATAGTCTTCATCGCGTCGTCCTTCGTGGGGCCTCTTCTTCGAGCGCCGGCGGTCGTCGCTCGCGCGGGCTCCGCGGTCAGTCGTCGCCGCGCGGCTCTTCCAGCGGCAGCTCGCCGGCCGGCCCCGGCGCCGTCGGGCTCCCGGGCAGTCTCTCCACCCGCCCGCCGTCCTCGGCAGCCTCGGCGTCCGCCTCGCAGGGAGCGCCATCCGCCGCGACGATGCCGAGCTCCGCGGCGTGCTCCGGCTCCTTCTCCGGCAGGATGTGGCGCAGGAACCTCTGCGTGCGCTCCTCCTTCGGTCTGAAGAAGACCTCCGACGGCGGCCCCTGCTCGATGAAGCAGCCTTCGTCCATGAAGATGACGCGGTCGGCCACGTCGCGGGCGAAGCCCATCTCGTGGCTGACGACGATCATCGTCATGCCTTCCTGGGCGAGGTCCTTCATCACGTTGAGGACCTCGCCGATGAGCTCGGGGTCGAGCGCGCTCGTCGGTTCGTCGAAAAGCATAAGCTCGGGCTCCATGGCCAGCGCGCGGGCGATCGCGACGCGCTGCTTCTGCCCGCCCGAGATCTGCGACGGAAAGTAGTCGGCCCGGTCGCTCAGGCCGACCTTCTCGAGCAGCTCCAGCGCCTTTCCGCGAGCCGCGTCCTTGCCCAGCCGGCGCACCAGGACCGGCGCTTCGATCACGTTCTCGGTCACCGACTTGTGGGGGAAGAGGTTGAAGTCCTGAAAGACCATGCCGCACTTGAGGCGCACAGCGTGAACGGCCTGCTTGTGCGCCCTACCACGGCTGCCGCACCGCACCGACACCCCGCCGACGGTCACGACGCCCTTCTGCGGCTCCTCGAGAAAGTTGAGGCAGCGCAGCAGCGTACTCTTGCCGGACCCCGACGGACCGATCACCACGATGACCTCGCCGCGGCGCACCTCGAAGTCGACGCCCTTGAGGACGTGCAGCTTGCCGAACGACTTGTGCAGGCCCTCGACCTTGACGAGCGTGTCCGGGCCGGCCGCTCTCTCGACTGTCGCCATCGCGCTACACCCTCGCCTTGTCGCGCTCGAGCCTGCGCTCGAGCCTCGCCTGCCAGAAGCTGAAGAAGATCGTCAGCGCCCAATACACGGCCGCGGCCACCAGCAGCGGCGAGATGAAGTCGTATGTGCGCCCGCCGACGAGACGCGCCTTCTGGAGCAGCTCGGGGAGGGCGATCACCGAGGCCAACGACGTGTCCTTGATGAGGGCGATGAAGTCGTTGCCGATCGCCGGGATGACGATCTTGAACGCCTGCGGCAGGACGATCCGGCGGCGCGTCTGCATCGAGGTCATACCCAGCGCCCAGGCCGCCTCGGTCTGCCCCTTCGGGACCGCCTGGATGCCGGCGCGCCACACCTCGGTGAGATACGCGCCGTAGTTCAACGAGAGCGCCACCGCGGCCGAGGCGAACGCGCCGGGCTCCGGTATCCGGACCCCCCAGCGACTCTCGGCATACTGGTTGAAGCCCGGGATCGCCAGGTAGATGAAGATGATCTGCAGGAGCAGAGGCGTACCCCGGAAGAGCGACGTGTAGAACGTCGCGATGCCGTAGGGGACCATGCGCACCACGTGCCCCGCCATGTAGCTCCAGCTCTGGTACTTCTCCCAGGCTTCGCGGAAGCTCATCGTCACCGAAAGCCTGCCGAGGGCGCCGAAGAGCGCGAGGACGGTGGCGAACAGGATCGAGATCACCGTGAGCTGGATCGTCATGAGCGCGCCGCGGGCGATGAACCAGAACCAGTCCCGGATCAGTTGGAAGTCGATGAACGGCTTTCGGCTCTGCCCGCCGTATGTGTACGTCCACTCATGGGTGACGCTCTGCCCGGCCTCGGTGACGAGGACGGTCTTGAAGGCCAGCTCGCCCTTCGGCGGCTTGAAGCCCTCCGGCAAGTTGAACTGCAGCGTGTAGCCCTGCGCCATCTGGCTGTTGATGGGCGTGCCCGACGGCTCGATACGCTCGCCGTTGATGTACAGCTCGCACCGGGTGGGGTCGACGGGCGACGCGCCCTCGAGGTAGTAGACCTGGACGGAGGTCACGCCCCACTCGTAGGCCATCCCGTCGTACGGCGAGCCCTGCGTCACCTCGGGGAGCTTCGCGGCCGCGGGCACGGCCGGGGCGAGCACCGCCGCGGCCAGGAGCAGGAGCACGGCGATCGCGATGAGGGCGCTGAGTCTCTTCATCATGACGAAGCCTCGTCGGTCGGGCATGAGGGCGACGCCTCGCGAGGAGACGTCGCCCTCGTGCATCGCGTCACGCACGGAGCGGTCAGCCGCCCAGCTTGCTCATGACGTCCTCGTAGTCCGGAACGCCGGACTCGGGCTCCTGGCTCACGTCGAAGCCGTGGTACCACTTCTGCGCGGCGGCGGTGAGCTTGCCGTTGTCGCGCATCCACTTGATCGAGTAGTTGAAGAGGGCGGTGAGGTCGTCTTCGCCCTGCCGCGTCGCGAACGCGAGCGGCTCATAGTAGAACGGCTTGCCGGAGAGCTCGAAGGGCTTGCCCGATGAGATGGCCTCGCTGGCGGTGAGGTCGGCGGTCATGACCCCGTCGAGGCGACCGTTCTCAAGATCGGGGAACGCGTCGAGGTCGGTGGCGTACGCCTTGATCGTGACCCCTCCGACCGCATCGAGGAAGTAGTTGTACGTGGTCTGCGTGCCGACACCGATGGTCTTGCCCTTCAGTTGCTCGACCTCGGTGATCTTCGGGTCGCCCTGACGGACCATGAGCTGACCCTGCGTGTAGTAGTAGGGATCCGTGAAAGCGAGGGTCTTCGCGCGCTCAGCGGTGATCGTCATGGAGCCGATCGACACGTCCCAGCGTCCCGTCTGCAGACCGGTGGGCACCGAGTCCCAGTTCGGGTTCTTGAACTCGATCGTCAGGCCGAGGGCCTCGCCGACGAGGTTCGCCACGTCGACGTCGAAGCCCTCGAGCTTGCCCGTGTCTTTGTTGACCGAGCTCTGCGGGGCGTAGTTCGGGTCGTTGGCCACGACCAGCGTCCCCTTGTCGACGATCTGCTTGGCGAGCCCCGTGGGCTCGTGACCGAGGATCTCGGCCGCCCGCTCCGCGGCCGTCCCCGTGACGCCGGCGTCGTCAGTCGCCTCATCCCCGCCGCACGCCGCCGCCCCGAGCGCCAAGGCGAGCATGGCGAGGACCGCCACCGTCATGAGTGCGTACGTCATCCCCTTGCGCATTTCCCATCCTTTCTGGCTCCGTTTTCCCGAGCACGCCGCCGCCACTTCGGGCGACGCGTCGTGGCGGCGCTCGCCGCCGCCGACCGGGTTCCCCCACGGGCGCCCGCTGCCGCGCGCGTCCATGACCCGTTTATACAGGGACCCGGCGCGGAACACAAAGCGTCCTTCGGGTTCGTGCGGGGCAGACGCCTCGCGTTCGCGCGACGGCCGCATCCGTCAGCAGCGCGCGTCCGGCCCGACGCGCGCCGGCACCGACGGGGCCCAGACCGACGGGCCTGCACTCACGCGGGCACCGACACGCGACGCGCCCTTATGCCCGCTCGATCTGCGCGAGCTCGCGCAGTCGCGCGTCGACGTGGGGGGCGAGCGCGGGCGGGCAATGCTCGTCGAGGATC
>CAZTMO010000059.1:3813-9572 GCA_964615105.1 uncultured Thermoleophilia bacterium | reverse complement strand
GCCCAGAGGATGATCTGCACGTACACCGGGGTGCCGCGGAAGAACCAGATGTAGAACCAGGAGATGCCCGACAGAACGGGGTTGGCAGAAAGGCGCATCACCGCGAGGACGATCCCCCCGACGCCGCCGATGAGCATCGAGACGACGGTCAGCTGGATCGTCAACACGAGGCCCAGGAGGGTCACCTCCCGGTTGAACATGAACTCGCGGACGACCGGCCACTCGACGTTCGGGTTCCTGATGAACGAGTAGACCAGCGCGGCCATCAGATAGAGGACGATGCCCGCCGCGATCCACCGTCCCCAGTGACGGATCGGGATGGCCTTGATCGCCTCCGGGCGTCCACCGGGGGCCGGCATACCGGCCCCCGGTGGACGCTCCGGAACAGCGTGGTCCACAGACGCCATTCCGCTCACCCCGTCACGGGGAGAGCGTGAACTTATGCTCTTCGGCGTAGGCAGGACCGACGTTCACCTCCGCCGACTTGACCGGGACCATGCCCCACGTTTGGACGATCCTGCCGTACGAACCTTCGTCGATCAGGGCCTGCAGCGCCCTCTGCACGACGTCGATGAGCTCCGTGTTCTTGGTCATGATGCCGATGCCCGTGATCAGCGGGTCGTACGGAGCGTCCTCGTCCCTGATGACCTCGAAGACCTCGCCCTTGCCCGTGTTCGCGGCGATGTCGAGGGCCGTCGACCAGTCGGTGACGTCGGCGACCGCCCGGTTGCCCTTGACCGCCAGCAACGCCTCCGGCTGGCTCTGGACAGCGATGACCTTCACCGGCGGCAAGTCGATCTCCTTGAGCGCCTTGTTGAGCCGCGTCAAAAACGCCTGCTGGGTCGTGCCGTTCTCGACGGCGACGGGCTTGCCCGCGAGGCTCTTGGGGCCAGAGAGATCATGGGGGTTGCCCTTAAGGGTGAGGATGCCGGTACCGTCGTATGAGTACTCGACCCAACTGAAGCCCGCTTCCTGACGCTCGGCGGTGTCGTTCATGGCGGACAAGATGATGTCGCCTTGGCCGGCCTTCATCTTGAGCAGGATCGAGTCGAACGGCGTGTCGATGAACTTGAGGTCGACGCCGATCTTCTTGCACAGCGCCTGTGCAAGCTCGTAGTCGAAACCGGCCGGATTCTGGCTCGTGGGCGGGTCGAAGTACTCCCACGGCGGGTATGGGATGTCGCTCAGACACCTGATGACGCCGGCGCTCTGGATCTTGCTCGGCAACGCAGCCGTGAGCTCCGGATCGGTCTGGATGCTGGCGAGGTCCGCCGCCGTCCAAGGCGCCTCGCCGGCGGTCGTTCCAGTCGGGCTCTCGGTGGGAGTGGCCGACGTGCCGCCGTCCCCGCCGCACGCGGCAAGCGCCAACGCGAGCGCGAGCGCGAGCGCCACGAGAGCCCCCCGAAGTCCAAAGCACCTCGGTCGTCTGTCGGTCTGTGGAACCATCACTTTGCACCTCCTCCGGGCGGCATCTCACCTGGGCCGCCGTCGATTGCCCTTGCACGATCGGGCGAGCCGACCGGACCTGCACCTACGAGTCTGTGCTGCCCCATATCCATGAATCCACGCCCGTCAGGCCCATCGTGTCACAAAGAGAGCACTCGACGAGTTCCGCGCCTCGGCCGGCCACAGCCGCAGCTAGACGGCGCGAGTGCCGCGTGGTTCGAGGAGTCCGTTTCCATCGTACCTCCCACGTTGCGCCTGCGGATCTGCCATCAGGGTGAAGATGTGGTTGCGGCTGTCCAGAAGGTGCTCGGTCAGCAAACGCGATGCGCTTGCCTCGTCGTAGGTCCTCAAAGGAGCGAGGATCGACTCGTGCCCGATCCTCACGGGGATGTGGTGGATGCGATACACGCTGAGGAAGAACCGGAGTTCGTTGACTACCCGCTCATAGGCGGCGTCCAGACGAGGACTCTGCGCGGCCAGCACCACGGTGTGGTGCCACGCCAGGTCCGCTTCGAGGAGGGCTCTGACCGGGACCTCTTTCCTGAGCGCGGCCGTGGCTTGCAGCTCCGCGAAATCCGCAGCACGCTGTTCTGCCCCATCGAGCGCCAGGCGGTCCACGCAGATCGTGTGGATCGCACCCAGCTCGAGCCCCAGCCGGAGCACGAAGAGGTCCCTCACATCCTGTTGACGGATGAGTCGAACGGTCGCGCCCTGATGCCGAACGCGGGCCACCCAGCCGTCGTTGACGAGCTGCTGGAGCGCCATCCTGACCGTGTGACGACCGACCGAGTAGTCGCGGGCGAGCTCGGTCTCTTTGAGGTGCGTCCCCGGGAGCAGCTGCAGCGCGAGGATCCGGCGTCTGAGGTCCTGCGCCAAGCGTGTCGCCGAGTCCTCGCGGCCCGAACGGGATACATCGCCGTCTGACACTGCTCGATCGCCCCCCTTGGCCTGTTGACGCACAATCCTGTAGCACAATATCATGGCACAATGCGGCGTCAAGGCATCGTGGGGCGGAACTTCGTCCTTGAGGAGCCCGCCCGACAGACTCAGGGCCGGAGCACACCGCGTCGTAGACGACTCTGACCTGCGGGTGGTGCGGTTGTGACAGTCGGATCTTCCTCTGGGCAGTGGTATTGAAGCGGATGTGGTCGTCGAGCTCCGCACCGGGACCGCTGACTGCGAAACGAAGGGGTACGCCGTGACGACAAAGCTCTTGACCGGCAACGAGGCCCTCGCGTGGGGGGCGCTGCACGCCGCTGTGAAGGTGGTGACAGGCTATCCGGGGACCCCCTCGACGGGCACCCTCGCGTCTCTTCTTGCCATGGACCCGCCCGGCGTACACGTCGAGTGGAGCGTGAACGAGAAGGTGGCCTTCGAAACGGCGGCGGGCGCCTCCTGGGCCGGACAGCGGGCGCTCTGCACGATGAAGATGTCCGGCCTCAACGTGTGCTACGACTCCTTGATCTCGGTGGCCTACTCCGGTGCGCGCGGCGGCCTCGTCGCCTACGTCGCCGACGACCCCGGAGTCAACGCCGGCATGCCCGAGCAGGACTCGCGCGGCTTCGCCGTCATGAGCGACCTGCCGATGCTCGAGCCTGCCTCGGCCGACGAGGTATACCGGCTGACGATGCGGGCTTTCGAGCTCTCCGAGGCCTGCGGCTCGCCGGTCTTCATCCGCCTTGTGACGGCGAACGCCGACTCGTTCGCGCCGGTCGAGCTGCTCGACGAGCCGCCTGTGTGGCCGACGCGCGAGCCCAGCTTGGTGCGCGACATCATGCGCTACACCAAGGCCGGCGCGGCGATCTGCCTGGCCCAGCATCGCGACCTCATTGAGCGGCTCGAGAAGGCCGGCGACTGGATCGCCGAGGCCGGCCTCAACGAGCTCAAGCTCGGCGAGCGAGGCGGGATCGGCGTGGTCGCCGCCGGCATCACCTCCGCCTACCTTGCCGAGGGCTTCGCCGCCGCCGCCCGGTTGGGCTTCTCACCCGACGACGCCTCGACACTGGTGATCAAGGCCGTCCACCCCTTCCCGGCCGAGCAGGCGCGGACCCTGCTGCGCCACTGCGGCACGGTCCTCGTGCTCGAGGAGCTCGAGCCCTTCCTCGAGAGGCAGCTCTACGTCGAGGCCCAGCGCCTGGGCCTCTCGCCGCGCATCGTGGGCAAGATCGACGGTCCCTTCGGGCGCCTCGGCGAGTACGGCGCCCGCCACGTCGTCGAGGGCCTCGTCGCCGCGCTCGACCTTGCTGTCCCGGCGGGACTGCACGAGGGCGAGGGCGGGGCCGACGAGCCGGCCGACGCGGAGGGACTCGCCGCCGCCCGGCCCATCACGGTCTGTGCCGGCTGCCCCCACCGCGGCACCTTCATGGCGATCAACAAGGCGGTCCGCAAAGCCGGCTTCAAGAAGGACGAGGTGATGGTGACCGGCGACATCGGCTGCACCATCCTCGGGATGAACCCGCCCTTTGACACGCTCTGGACCGAGGTCGCCATGGGGGCGAGCGTCGGTCTCGCCGCCGGCTACGTCCATGCCGGCCTCGAGGCGCCGGTCATCGCCACGATCGGCGACTCGACCTTCTACCACGCCGGCATCCCCGGGCTGATCAACGCCGTGCAGCACAACGTGCCGCTCACGCTGGTCATCATGGACAACGGCTGGACGAGCATGACAGGGATGCAGGTGAACCCCGGGACCAGCCCGGACTATCAGAAGAGCGGCGACGCACGGCTTGACCTCGCGAAGATCGTGCCCGCCCTCGGCGTCGAGCACTTCTGGGTGGTCGACCCCTTCGCCATGGACGACATGGCGAAGACGCTGCAGGAGGCCTTCGCCCTGCCTGGCGTCAAGGTGCTGCTCGCCCGTCAGGAGTGCGTCATCCCCGCGCTGCGGCGTCGTGAGCGGGCCGGCCGCACACGCGTCGTCGCCGAGAACTGCAACCTCTGCAAGCTCTGCATCACGATGACCGGCTGCCCGGCCATCAGCCTGGGCGAGGACGCGATCGAGATCGACGAGGCCACCTGCTACGGCTGCGGTCTGTGTGCGGCGACCTGCAACCGCGACGCCATAGTGGTCGAGGCCTGGGAGGAGGTGGCGCGATGACGAGCCATCATGCGACGAGCGTCCGCGACGCGACAGACGATCGCGACGCGACGAGCGCCTACGACGTCTACCTCGTCGGCGTCGGCGGCCAAGGCGTGCTCACCATCGGTGAGGTCATCATGGCCGCCGCGTCCCGAAAGGGCTACTCCGTCAACTTCTACCCGACAAAGGGCATGGCGCAGCGCGGCGGCTTCGTCAAGGCGCAGCTGCGCATCGGCCGCGAGACCATGGGTCCCGGCATCCCCGAGAGAGGCGCCGACCTCGTGATCTCGACCGAGGTCTCCGAGACCTTGCACGCCGTGCGCTACGTCAAACCCGGCGGCGAGGTCGTGCTCTTCGCGTCCGTATGGGCGCCCACCGCCGTGATGATCGGCAAAGCACCCTATCCCGACCTCGAGGAGGTCGCCGGGCAGGTGCGCCACGCGGGGGCTGCGCTCAGTGTCATCGCCCCCGACACCCTGCCACTCTTCGAGGGCGCCCCGGTGGCCGACAACATCTACACGCTGGGCGTCGCGCTCGCCCGCACGCGGCTCGGAAAGATCGTCGACCCTGGCGATGTCGAGACGTTCGTGCGTGACCGCTGGAAGCGGGGCATCGAACGGAACGTGTTCGCCCTGGAGGCAGGCCTCAAGGCGACGGTCGACACCAGGCCGATGCCGGTACGCCACGGCCAGGCGAGCCCGGATGTGCGCGCATGGACCTATCACTGACGGACGCGGACGGCCTCGACCGGCTCTTCCGGCCGCGCGCCGTCGCCGTCATCGGGTCGGCCGCTCCGGGCAAGATCGGCTACGAGCTCGTCAAACAGATCGTCGACGGCGGCTACAAGCGCGTCTACGCCGTCAACCCCAAGGCGATGGGGGCGTGCGGCGCGGCGGGCGTGGCGTCGGTCGCCGCGATCGACGACACCGTCGATCTGGCCGTCGTCGCCGCGCCCGCAGCGACCGTTGTCGACGTCCTCCGGGACTGCGGCGCGGCGGGCGTGGCCGTCGCCGTCGTGATCACCTCGGGCTTCTCGGAGGTCGGCAACCAGGCCGGCGAGGACGAGATCGGCGCGCTCGCGCGCGAGCTGGGCATCCGCCTGATCGGACCCAACTGCGCCGGCATCGTCAACACCCGTCACGCGCTGTTCGCCTCGCTCGAGACCAGGCCGCCTGCCGGCGACGTCTCGTTCGTCTCGCAGAGCGGCGCCATAGGCGGCGCCGTCCTCTCGTGG
>CAZTMO010000059.1:0-3713 GCA_964615105.1 uncultured Thermoleophilia bacterium | reverse complement strand
GGCTCGATGGCGGGCGCCGACGAGGTCTACGACGCCGCTCTCCGCGAGGCCGGCGCCCTCAGGGTCGAAAGCCTTGAGGAGATGTTCGACCTCTGCAAGGGCTTCGTCAGCCTGCCGCCGGTCAAGGGACGGCGCCTGGCGATCGTCACCAACTCGGGCGGGCCCGGCGTGCTGGCGGCCGACCGGGCCGAGAGAGAGGGCCTGGCGACACCCGAGCCGAGCCCCGCCCTGCGCGAACGGCTGCGCGGACGGCTCGCCCCCTACTGCTCCCTCGGCAACCCCATCGACCTCACCGTCGAGGCGACCGAGGAGACATACCGCGAGACCCTCTGCGCCGTGCTGGGCGAGTACGACGCGGCCCTCGCCCTCAACGTCGCCACACCGTTTCTCGACTCCGTCGCGCTGGCGCGCGGAGTCTGCGCCGCGATCGCGCAGACGGGCAAGCCGGTGGCGGTCAACTTCATGGCGGGGCGCATCGTCGCCGACGCGGTCGCGTACCTCAAGAGCCAAGGCGTCGCGAACTACGCAACGGGCGAGCGCGCCGTGGCGGTGCTGGCCCGCATGGCGGCGTACGAGAAATGGGCCGAGAAGGCAAACTCAGCGCGCACCCCGGCGGACGTGGCCGGGCCCGGAGAGCCCGACGCCGCAGCCGCGGAGGGCGCCGTGATGACCGCCTCGGAGACGCTTCCGCTCCCCGGCGCCGGGCCGCTCCTCGAGCCCGAGGCCATGGCGCTGCTGGGCGACAACGGCCTGCCGGTGCCTGAGTTCCACTGGGCGACCGATGCCGACGGAGCCGTGAGGGCTTGTCGCGAGGTCGGCTACCCGGCAGTCATGAAGGTCGTCTCGCCCGACATCGTGCACAAGTCTGACGTCGGCGGCGTGGCGCTGGACATCCGCGGCGACGACGCTGCGCGGGCGGCCTATCAAGCAATCGCCGCCCGCGCCGCCGACAGCGACTTTCGCGGCGTGGTCGTCTATCCGATGGTGCGCGACGGGCGCGAGCTCCTCCTCGGCGTCTCGCGCGACCCTCAGTTCGGACCGGTCGTCATGGCCGGGCTGGGCGGCATCTACACGGAGGTGCTGCACGACGTGGCCCTCCGTGTGGCGCCCGTCGACCGCGAGGGCGCGCTCGCCATGCTTCACGAGCTCCGCTCGTATCCCCTGCTCGAAGGGACCCGCGGCCAACCCGGCAGCGACCTCGAGGCCCTCGCCGGCGCGCTCGTCCGGCTCTCCCGGCTGCCCTTCCGCTATCCCGAGATCGCCGCGGTGGATCTCAACCCCGTGTTCGCGAGGGCGGAGGGCCTGGTGGTCGGCGACGCTCGCATCATCCGCAACGATGAGGAGGTGGGATGACGGGATCGGTCAAGGCGCAATCCGGACTGGACGGCATCACCCCGTACGTGCCCGGCCGCCCGGTCGAGGAGGTACAGCGAGACTATGGCGTGAGCGACGTCATCAAGCTCGCCTCAAACGAGAACCCGCTGCCGCCGTCGCCCAAGGCGGTGGCCGCGATGCAGGCGGCGCTGCAGGACGTGCACTTCTATCCTGACGGCGACTGGCATCGCCTGCGACACGCGCTCGCCGCCCATGTCGTACTCGACCCCGCCGAGATCGTCGTGGGGAACGGCGCCGACGGTCTGATCCTCGAGATCTGCATGGCTTACGTCGACCAGGGCGACGAGGTCATCGTCAGCGAGTCGTCGTTCCCCATGTACGACGTCTACGCCCGGGCGATGCGCGGCCGGCTCGTCAGGACGCCGCTGCGGGACTACGGGCTCGACCTCGAGGCCATGGCCGGAGCCGTCACCTCGCACACAAAGCTCGTCTTCGTCTGCAACCCGAACAACCCCACCGGCACGATCGTCACCGCCGCCGAGGTCGAGGCGTTCATGGACGTGGTACCGGAGGACGTGCTCGTGGTCTTCGACGAGGCTTACTACGACTTCGTGGATTCGCCGGACTACCCACAGACGCTGCGGTACGTGCGCGAGGGGCGCACGAACGTCATGGTGCTGCGCACCTGCTCCAAGGTCTACGCGCTGGCAGGCGTGCGGCTCGGCTACGGCGTCGCCGTGCGCGACGTGCTCGCCCCGCTCCACAAGGTCAGGGAGCCCTTTGCCGCGAACCTGCTCGCGCAGGCGGCCGGCATCGGCGCGCTGGCGGACGCCGAGTTCCTGCGGCGTTCCGTCGCCGCCAACGCCGCCGGCCGCGAGTACCTCGCGCGCGAGTTCGACCGCATGGGCCTGTCCCACGTCCCCAGCCACACCAACTTCATCCTCGTTCGTGTGGGGCCCGAGGCCCAGGACGTCGTGGAAGGCCTCCTGAGGCAGGGGGTCATCGTGCGCCCCTGCCACGGCTACGGGCTTCCCGAGTTCCTCCGCGTCACCGTCGGCGACCCGGCGCAGAACGCGAGGCTGATCGAGGCGTTGCGTCGGGTCGTGTGAGGGGGCCCGCCACACGACCTCGACACGCGCCCGGCGCGACAACACTAGACATACATATAGCAAGCCTGAGAGAATCGGCGGGCATCGCGCCGGCGGCAGAAGGGTCTCGGACCGGACGGACCGTCCCCCTCGCGCCTGCCGTGCCACGCAGCGTCTCGCACCGTCGCTGCCCTCACGACCATGGAAAGGGGTGCGTGATGAAAGACATCCATCAGGCCTACACGACGTTCAAGTCGGAGTTCCCCGAGCTCAGCCGCCAGATAGATGCGACCAGTCACGCCCTGCGCGCGGAGGGCGGCCCGCTCGACGAGCGGACGTGCGCGCTGATCAAGCTCGCTGCCGCCGGCGCGAGCGGATACCAGCGCGCCCTCGAGACTCATCTGGCGGCCGCCCGTGAGGCCGGGGTCTCCGAGCAGGAGATCGTGCACGCCCTCCTGCTGCTGGTCAGCACCTGCGGCTTTCCTACGTTCATGGAGGCCTACAGCACATACAAAGGCCTGTAGGCCGGCCGCAGCGACTCGCCGGATCACCACGCTGTGACTTGGGAAGCCTTCACGCTGGGCCTCTCGGCGTCGCGCTGCTCTGTGCCGCGTTGCTTTTTGCCGCGCCGACCCGCGCCGCGCCGCCGCGCGCTGCGAAGGCAAGCCGCGTGACGCGCGGCGGCCGACTGACGGCGGCCCGCATGACGCGGGCGGATCGCGGAGAGCAGACACGGGGGCGCCTCCTCGACGCGACCATCTCGGCCATCGCCGAAGACGGCATCGCGGGAGCCTCGGTCGAGCGCATCACCCAGCGAGCCGGCGTGTCACGCGGCCTCGTGCGTCACTACTACGGCAGCAAGGGACAACTGCTCGCCGAGGCGTTCCAGGTGCTGGCCGACGACTACCGCCGCATGCTGGGCATGGGCGACGCGGCGATGGCGGACGTGTCGCCCCGGCAGAGGCTGCGCGAAGCCCTTATCCAGGCCTTCGAGGCCATCCGCGACGTCCGCGTCCGTCAGTACGCATGGTTCGGCTTCTGGGCGTTGGCCCGCAGCGACGCCGGGATCGCGCGTGTCAACCATCTCCTCTACGCTGACGTCGTCGGCCATCTCGGAAGGCTCGCCGGCGACGCTGCCGAGGCCGCGGGAAGGGAACTGGATGCCGCGGCCGCCGGGCGCGGGCTTGCGGCCATGATCGAAGGGGCATGGCTGCACGCGACGATCGGCGTCAGGGGCATGTCCCTGGACGAAGCCGAGCGCCTCTGTCTCGGCTACGCCGCGCGGTTGCT
>CAZTMO010000058.1:0-9624 GCA_964615105.1 uncultured Thermoleophilia bacterium | reverse complement strand
GCTTCGACTTCGACGACGTCTGGGTATTGGCCGGCGCGAGCGGCTACCCCTATCCGCAGCTGCGCGCGCAGCGTCAGGCGCTGGCGCTGCCGGGAGCACCGACGGTGACGGCGACGGCGACCGGGCACGACAGGGTGAAGCTCGCCTGGACCGCCGTCCACGGTGCGAGCGGCTACGAGGTCGACCGCGCGCTGGACGCAGGCGGCCCTTGGGGCCTGATCGCCAGTACCGGTGCCGACGCGCTCACGCTGACCGACGTCGGCCTGACCACCGGCGCGACGTACCACTATCGGGTGCGTGCGCTGGTGACAGACGGCGGCCTCACCGTGCATGGTCCGGACTCCGAGTCGACCGTGGCGACTCCCGGCTTGGCCAAGGCCTCGGGTCTCAAGCTCAGAAAGACCTCCGGGACGAGCATCAAGGCCTCCTGGAAGGCGGTGCCCGGCGCCGCCGGCTACCAGCTCTGGCGCGCCAGGTCCGCCAAAGGCAAGTTCGTCGTCGTGAAGACGACTGCGTCACTGGCGGTCACGGACAGCGGTCTGGCGCGCAAGGCGACGTACTTCTACAAAGTGCGCGCGTACTGCCTGGTGGACGGCGTCAGGGCGTTCGGAGGCTGGTCGCCGGTGGTCAGCAAACGGCTGTAGGCCGACGCTTCAGCACCCGACAGACCGGATAGAATCCCTGCCAGCGCATCAGCATCCGATAGAGGAGACCCCGATGGCGTACATGCAGGACTTCGAGAGAGCCCTTCAGGTGGGTCGTCCCCCGAACATCACATCCCTCTTCCCCAACTCGCGCGCCCTTCTCGTCAGCGGCAAGGCCGTCGACCGGGCGATGCGCACGAAGGGCAACGCCATCGCCATGGCGGCCAACGGCCGCAACTCCTTCGTCGTCCGGGGGGCGCTCCGCGCCGCCCAACGGGCCAACGCCGCCCTCATCATCGAGATCGCCAAGTCGGAGGGCGGGCAGAAGGCCTACTGCGCGGTCAACTACTGGAACATCGCGCGCATCGTCGACGCCCTCTGCAACGAGATGGGCATCACGGTCCCCGTGGCCATCCACGCCGACCATTACGGCATCAAGGACGACAACGACCTCGCACAGGCCAAGGTCGAGGTGCCGACGATGTTCGAGGCGGGCATCACCTCGATCGCCATCGACGCCTCGCACCAACCGAACGACAAGAACCTGCTCGCGAACCTCGCCGTGAACCCGTTCATCCCGGCGTGGGCCGGGCTCGAGACCGAAGTCGGCGAGATCAAGGGTTCTACCGGGCTCTCCACGGCGGACGAGGCACGATTCCTCATCCAGGGGCTCAACGCGCACGGCATCTTCGCCGACTGGATCGCGCTCAACAACGGCACCACTCACGGGATCGAGGCGTCCGACGCCGGTATCCAGGTGGGTCTGACCGCCGAGATCCACAAGGTCCTCGAACCCTACGAGGTCAGCGGCGCCCAGCACGGTACGTCCGGGAACAGTTCCGAACGCCTGCGCGAGATCGCCGCCAAGACTCGCACCACCAAGGCCAACGTCGCCACCGCTCTGCAGATGATCTCCTGGGGACTCGAGGTCAACGATTACGGCAACGCGCAGCTCGACGCCGACGGGGACTTCATCAAGGTCGAGGGCGAGGGTGTGAGCGAGGAGATGTGGACGGCGATGGTCACCTTCGCCGACGAACGCGGCTGGAAGAAGGGCGACTACAAGAACCTCAACATCGTCTTCGAGAACCGGCTCCTCGCCCAACCGGCGGAGATCCGCGAGCGCATGAGCCGCCGGGTCGAGGACTTCGCCTGCAAGATGATGACCGAGGTGTTCAACGCGCGGGACACAGCGCCGCTGGCCGTCGAGGCGATCCTGCAGGCCGGGTCGCACGACGTCGGGCCGAAGGTCGGCAGGATCGAGGATCCGGCAGACTGGACCGAGGCGACGATCGTCGAGCGGGCGAAGACGCTGGACAGCGACAAGGGCGCCAAGGGCGACTTCGACGATTAGAGAAGGGCGCCGGAGGCGCTTGCGATGAGCTGAGAGACGCGACGGGACCTGCCGGCCCCGTCGCGTCTCTCAGCTTGAACGCCCCACGACGTCTCTCGACCGAAGCGCCCCCCAGCCTCTCTCAGCCTGAAGCGGGCTCCCTCTCGAGCGCCCCGATGAAGACCTCGACGAGGTGCGGGTCGAACTGGGTGCCGGCGCACTCACGGAGCTGCTCGACGGCCGCAGCCTGCGACATCGCGCGGCGATACGGGCGGTCGACGACCATGGCCTGGTACGCGTCGCAGATGGCGATGGCCCGCGCCACGAGCGGGATCGTCTCTCCCTTGAGGCCGTCGGGATAGCCGGTCCCGTCCCAGCGCTCGTGGTGATGGACGACGGCGGGCAGCGCACCGCGCAGTCGCATCACGCTCTCGAGCAGCTGCCTGCCCACCTCCGGATGGCGTCTGATCGCCTCGCGCTCCTCCTTCGTGAGGTCACCTCGCCGGTTGAGGACATCCACCGGGATCGCCACCTTGCCGATGTCGTACACGACAGCCGCGGTCGCGAAAAGCTCGCATTCGTCTTCGCCGAGGTCGAGCGCCTTGGCCAGCCTGCGCGCGGCATCGGTCACGCACGAGGCCGAGCGGTCGGCGAAGGCGTCGCGCATGGCGACGGCACCGGCCAGCGCCTCAAGCGTCTCCTCGTCCGCTCTCTCCAGTCTGAACGAAAGCCCTTCGAGGGACGCCTGGTCGAGTTCGACCAGTGAGATCTCCGAGAAGTCGGCGACCATGTCGCGACCCGACCGTTTGGCGAACAGCAGAGCCGCGTCGGCGGCCGCGATCAGGCTCTCACGGTCGCGGCCGCAATCAGGGTAGTCAGCCATGCCGATGCTGATCGACAGCGGCGGCGGGTTCGGGACGTCGAGGACGATCTCGCGCACCTCGTGGGCGATGCGCTCCGCCAGGGAGCCGGCCTGCTTCACCTTCGTCCCCGGCAGGAGCATGACGAACTCCTCCCCCCCGTAACGGGCGACGAAGTCGCTCGCCCGCGCGTTCTGCTCCAGCACGGCGGCGACCTGCTGCAGGGCGACGTCGCCATGCGGGTGCCCGAAGCGATCGTTGACCGTCTTGAAGTGGTCAAGATCCATCATGATGAGGGTGAAGTTGAGGCCGTAGCGGGCGGCGCGCTCCACCTCGACGGCCAGGGCTTCCTGGAAGTGCCGGTGGTTGTAGAGGCCCGTCAGGCCGTCGGTCACCGCGCGCCGTCGCAGGTCCTCAGTGGCGCGCGCGTTCTCGAGGGCGCTCGACGTCACGTGAGCGAAGATCTCCAGGAGCTGCATGGTCGGCTCGTCGGGGATCCTCCCGTCGGCCGGGTCGTACACGTCAAACAGACCGATCAGTTGCAGCTCACGGTCGTAAAGCGGCACGAACAGGGCGTCGTCGGGATGAAACATCCCCGGTCCCAGGTCGGGCAACGCAGCCGGCGGGAAGTAGAAGAGCTCCTCATCGCTCCACGAATAGCGCGTGTGATCGAGCAGGTAGCAGTCCCCGTGACGATGCTCCTCGCGGAGGAGCCCACGAATGACTGTGCCGGGGATAGTCCGATCGCGCACGACCTCGTCGTACTCGACGTCCCGGCCGAACACGGCGGCGGCCCGGTATTCATCTGCCTCACCCTGGCGCAGATACAGCGCTGTCTCGCGAAACTGCAGTGTGTCGCGCACCGCGTCGGCGGCGGTCTGCGCCACCTCGAGCACGTCGAGCGTCACGCGCAGACGGTTACCGAGATCGACGATCGCTTCGAGCCGGCTCGAGCGCCGTTCGTGGCTCGCCGACGTGTCGCGCAAGGCGCGCACGCGCGCGTATTCCTGACCATAGAGATAGTAGAAGCCGACGGTGAGCGTGACGACGACGACTCCGGCGAGGATCAACTCAACGACCCGCGCAAGCGTCGTCGCCTCACCCGCCGTGGCGAACATGTCGACCGCGAACAGAGCAGCCACCGCGAGAGACGCGCTGGCCAGCACCAGCGACGACGTCCTGTGCATGGCGTCGGCGCGCCGGTCGAGAGCGGCGACGCGCACGGCCAGATAAAAGGCCAGAAAAGCGCCGGCGACGACGATCATCTGCAGGAAGGCGATGTCCGACCTCCGACTGAGCGTTCCCGGCCCTTCGGCCCCGCTAGAGGTTCCACATCGGCGCGCAGGCCCCTGTTCTTGAGCGGACGCGGAGCCCCGGGGGGACGCCGCGTCCGCCAAGCGACCCTCCCGCGCGCTCAGGCGCACGCGGAGCCTCAGACCCTCACGCGCGGTCTGACCCGCGCGGCGCGCCTCAGCCCGTCCGGCGCGCCTCGAGCCGGGTCACGCTGTTGATCGGCAGATCGAGCACCCGCGAGACGTTGGCCTTGGCCTCCATCGGGCTCGGATCGAAGGCGTGGGGGGCCTCCCCCTCGTCGATCCGCCCGAGCCCGAGCTCGCCACGCAGCTCCTGCATCGCCACGCAGTCCGACAGGTCACGCTCGGCGACGCCGAGCCTGTCGGCCACGTACGCTTTTGCCTTCGCAAGTCGCATGCCCTTGGCCATCTGCAGGCGCGCCACCAAGTCTCCAGCGGCGCGCATCCCGCCCATTCCGGCGGCGACGCCGTGCGCCACGGGCATGCCGAAGATATCGCCCGTGCCGACCTACAAGCCGTCGAGGCGGAGGACGTCGACCGTCGCCTTGGACACCCGGGAGACCGCGTCGACCGGCGGGACCGTGTGCATCGGCACGCCGCCGACGCCCATCCCGACGTTCATGTGCACCGGGATCTGCGCGGCAGCGACGCACGGCTTCGCCAGCGCCAGCGCACGGCTCGTGTTCCAGGCGAGGCTGCGGCCGGTGTTCACGTTCACGGCCGGCCCGAAGATCGTCGCCCCGGCCTGCTCGACCAGCTTCTGCTGGCCGGCCGGCCATTGCCCCGCCACCCGGGTCCCGTGGAACTCGAGCTCGCCGTGCGTGCCGAGCACCCGCTCCGCCGCCATGCCGACCATGATGCCCATGTCGGGGTGGCGCGCGCGGAGCGTCTCGACGGCGTGCAGGGTCGCCAGCAGGTCGGCGTCGCCGGCGGCGCCGGCGGTGTCGAAGTTGATGCCGTCGGCGCCGGCCTCCCAGAGCGCCTCGGCGACGTGGACCATGTCCTCGACCGCCAACGCCATGGCCTGTTCTTGCGCCGCCCGCGCCTCGGCGATCTTCAGCTCGGGCAGCAGCGTCGACCAATTGGGACAAGGCCCGTCCGGCTCGGAGTAGCGGCCCAGGTCGGGCTGCGACCCGTAGTGCACCGGGATCGTCAGCCGCTCCTGGGCCTGCTTCATCGCCATCTGCTCGTGGGGCACGAGCGTCTTGACGGCCTTGTACGAGTAGTCCTGGTGGAAGAGCTCGAGGCTGTCCGAGGCGAGACACTGCTCGTAGAGCAGGAGGCCCTCGATACGGTCGAACTGCGCCGCGCCGGTGCCGTCGAAGCTCAGCATCACCTCGTCGCCGATGTCGACGGCGGCGAAGCGCGCAGGCGAGGCGAAGATGTCGAACAGGTGGTCGAGCTCGTCGGCCGCGAGCGGCTCGACCTTCGCCCGGCGCACGGCCTCCGCGACCCCTTCCTCGAGGTCCGTCCGGACGTCCGACGGCGTCATCTCGACAAGCGAGCCGTCGGCCATGCGCGTGAGGATCTTCCGCTCCACGAGCGCCCCTTTCGCCGTGCCGTGCCGATCCGGCAGGCCGCCGGCCGACCCATTCCACGTTCGCGACCATCGTAGTCGCGTCGCCGGGGGACGGGCAACGGCCGATTCTTGGGCGAACGTGACACGCGAGGCGCGCGGAGCCGCCGCGACGGCACCCGCCGTGCGTCGCAAGACCCTCCTACTCGAGCAGGAGCCGGTCGACGGCGAACGCCTCGCCCGCGACCTCGTGGAACTTCTCGATGAGATCGCTGACCTGCAGGCGCCGCTTCTGGGCCTGGTCGAGGTCGAGCACGATCCTGCCGGCATGCATCATGACGAGCCTGTCGCCATAGCGCAGCGCCAGCTCCATGTTGTGGGTCACCATCAGCGTCGTGAGCCCCCGCGCCGACACCATCTCTGCGGTGAGGTCCATGATGGTCGCCGCGACCTTCGGGTCGAGCGCGGCCGTGTGCTCGTCCAACAACAGGATGCTCGGCTCCGACTCCGTGGCCATGAGCAGCGACATCGCCTGCCGCTGCCCGCCGGAAAGCTTGTTGACCTGGGCCTTCAGGCGACCCTCAAGGCCCATCTTCAGGGGCTCGAGGTGCGCGCGCATCGACTGGCGCCGGCGGTTCGTGACGCCGAGGCGAAGACCGCTGCGGCGATCGCGCATGAACGAGATCGCCAGGTTCTCCTCGATCGTCATGCTCGGGGCGGTCCCGGCGGTAGGGTCTTGGAACACGCGGCCTATCGCCCGGCTGCGCTCGTACTCGCGCTGTCTCGTGACGTCCACCCCGCCGAGCAGGACCTTGCCGGAGCTCACCGGATACATGCCGGCGATCGTGTTCAGGAGGGTGGACTTGCCGGAACCGTTCGACCCGATGATGCTGACGAACTGGCCCACGGGCATCTCAAGGTCGACGCCGTCCAGCGCCACCACCTCGTTGGCGGTGCCCGGAAAGAAGACCTTGCGCACTGCTTCGAGCCTGAGGTCGGCCGGCCGGCTCATATCCGCACCACCTTGCGACGGACCGTGGGGATCGAGAGCGCGACGACCACAAGGACCGCGGTGAGAAGCTTGAGGTCGGTAGGCGCGATGCCAAGGCGCAGGCTCACCGCGATCAACAGACGGTACACGATCGACCCGCCCATCACGCTGAAGAGGACCCAGCTCACGTTGCGTTCGCCGAACAGGACCTCGCCCATGATCACCCCCGCCAGACCGGCGACGATGGTGCCGATGCCCATGCCCACGTCGGCGAAGCCCTGCTGTTGTGCGACCAGGGACCCCGTGAGCGCGACCAGCGCGTTGGCGATCCCGAGACCGACGATGCGGGTCACGGCCGTGTTCGTGCCCATCGCGCGGATCATCTGCTCGTTGTCGCCGGTGGCGCGCAGGCAGAGCCCGAACTCGGTGCGCAAGAACCAGTCGATCACGTACTTCACGACGACGGCGAGCACGGCGAGGACGCCGATGAGGCGCCACCCGGTCATCGCCCAGCCCAGCGCGTCCCCGATCTTCTCGAAGACCCCTTCCATGCCCAGCAGCGGCGTGTTGCTCTTGCCCATCACGCGCAGGTTCACGGTGTACAGGCCCGTCATGGTCAGGATGCCGGCGAGGAGCTTGGCGCCGTAACTGGCCGCGGTGCTCCCGCTGGAACCGAGGCTGAGCAGCAGGTGGAGGACGCCGGTGACGAAGCCGGCGCAGAGCCCCGCGCCCACGCCGGCCAGGGTCGCCGTCCACGGCGATTGGCCGCCGGCGATCATGGCCGCGGTCACCGCTGCGCCGAGCGGCAGGCTGCCGTCGACCGACAGGTCAGGAAAGTCGAGGACGCGAAACGTGATGTACACACCGAGCACCATGAAGCAGTACAGAAGCCCCTGCTGCAGGCCGCTGGTGAGGATCGCGTCCACGTGAATGGCTCCGTACGTCGTGGTCGGGTCGGGGACCGGGGCTGCTCCAGCGGCCCCGGTCCCCGCGAGTCTATCGCGCCGCGCCGCGCCGGTCGTCCGGCGCGGCGCCCACCGTTGTCAGAAGGTGTTGTCCGCCTTGGACAGGAGGTCGTCGGGGAGGGTGACGCCCATCTCCTTCGCCGAGGCCGGGTTGACCGACAGTTGCAGCTTCTCGGCGAACTGCACCGGGATCTCGCTGACTGCGGTGCCACCGAGGATCTCCGCCGCCATGTACCCGGCCTGCATGCCCAGGTCCTCGTAGTCGAACGCGTAGGCCGCCGCGGAGCCCCGCTCCACGCTGTCGGTATCGCCGGAGATGAGCGGGATGTCGTTCTGCTGGCAGACCTTGATCACGCTCTCCAGGGCCGACACCACGGTGTTGTCGGTGAGCACCGAGATGGCGTCGACACGACCGACCAGGGAGTCCGCGGCCGCCTTGACCTCGGAGGAGTTGCTCGCCGTCGCCTCCACGACCTTGATCCCCATCGCCGCCGCAGCCTCTTTCTCTTGCTTGATGGAGAACACGGAGTTCGACTCGCCGGCGTTGTACAGGACGCCGATCGTCTTCACGTCGGGCACCACCTGCTTGATGAGGTCCAGGTGCGGCTGCATCGGGAGCATGTCGCTGACGCCGGTCACGTTGGCGCCCGGCGCCTCGGCGTCGTCGACCAGGCGTGCGCCCACGGGGTCCGTCACGGCGGTGAACACGATCGGTGTCGTCGTGATCGCCTTGGCCACAGCCTGAGAGGTCGGCGTCGCGACACCCAGGACCAGGTCGAGGTCCGCGCTGGCGAACGTCTGGGCGATGCTCGACGCGGTCGCCATGTCGCCCTCGGCGTTCTTCAGGTCGTACTCGACGTTCTCGCCCTCGACGAAGCCGCGTTCGGCCAGCGCCTCCTTGAACCCCTCGACGCACGCGTCGAGCGCCGGATGGCTGACGATCTGGGTGATGCCGATCTTGTAGACCTTGCCTTCGTCGGCCGTCCCCTCGTCTCCGCCGCACGCGGCCGCGACGCCGGCGAGCGTCATGACGGCGGTCACGAGAACGATCATGATGAGTGTGCGTACCCGACGCATACGTCCCCCTTCGAATTGCAGTAGAGGGCGCATTGTAGTCGCAGGGGATGGCTGCGCACAACCACCAAGCTGCATCGGTATGCACACCCAAGGCGAGCCCGCGACGGCGGAGAGCGACGCGGCCTCCGGGCGGCGGGCGGCGCCCCTGCGCCGCCCGCCGCCCGCCACATCCTTCGCGTCCCGCAGCCGGCAGTCCGGCCGCTCACGCCCGGTTCTCGCTACAGGCCGACGCGGCTCTTGAAGCGCTCGACCGAGTTGATGGGGATGTCGAGCAGCTTCGCGACGTTGAACTTGGCCTCGATCATGCCGGCCTCGGCGGGGTGCACGGCCGAGGTGCAGGCCAGGGTGCCGAGGCCGTGGTCGAGCCTGATCGTCTCCATCGCCACCGGGTCGGAGAGCTCGCGCAGCGAGCAGCCGAGCTTGCCGGCGACGTATTGCTTCGCTTCTGCGAGGCGCATCCTGCGGGTCATCTGCATCCGTGCGACCAGGTCTCCGGCCGTCCGGTAACCGCCCATGCCCGCGGCGTGCGCGTGCGCGCCCTCCATGCCCTGGGCGTCGCCGGTGCCCGCCTAGTAGCCGTCGATCTTGAGGATCTCGACGAACGCCTTCGCCGCCCGCGAGGTGGCGTCGGCCGGCGGGTAGGCGCAGGTCGGCACGGCGCCGACGCCCATGCCCACGTTGACGTGGACGGGGATCTCGGCGATCTCCATGGCCGGCTTGATGATGGTGATCGCGCGGGCGATGTTCCACGCCGTCGACTTGCCCGTGTTGATGTTGACGCAGGGCCCGAAGATGCTCGCCCCGGCCTGCTGCACGAGCTCGAGCTGGGCCCGCGGCCAGAGGCCGGCGAGGCGCTGCCCGTGGTGGGTCACCTGGCCGTGCATGCCGATCACGAACTCGCCCGCCATGCCGATCTCGATGCCGA
>CAZTMO010000057.1:0-9632 GCA_964615105.1 uncultured Thermoleophilia bacterium | reverse complement strand
AGGCCGACCGCGTCGATCACGCCGACGACCTCGCCGACGTCCTTGTAGGCGTACGGCGCCTCCTCGGCCAGCAGCGAGGTCGACTGCGAGCGCACGACGATACCCTTCGCCTCGAGCTCGCGGCGCACGTCGGCGCCGCTCATGACGCGCTTGGCGGCGCCGCGCGAGAGCCGGCGGCCGGCGCCGTGGGCGGCCGAGCCGAAGCTCTCGCGCATCGCCGTCTCGGTCCCCACGAGGAGCCAGCTCTCGCTGCCCATGTCGCCGGGGACGATCACCGGCTGGCCCGTGGCGCGAAAGACCGGCGGAAGGTCGGGATGCCCCGGTCCGAACGCCCGCGTCGCCCCCTTGCGGTGCACCCAGAGCGGAGTCGGCACGCCGTCCACATCATGCGTCTCGAGCTTGGCGATGTTGTGAGCGACGTCGTAGAGCAGCTCCACGCCGAGGCGCTCCCACGGGCGTCCGAAGACCCGTTCGAAACCGAGGCGCACCTCGTGCATCATCGTCTGCCGGTTGGCGAAGGCGAAGTTCGCGGCGGCGGCCATCGCCGCGAGGTAGTCCCGACCCTCGGGCGAGCTCGCCGGCGCGCAGGCGAGCTGGCGGTCGGGCAGCTCTATGCCGTAGCGGCGCGTCGCCGCCGCCATGCGCTGAAGATAGTCGGTGCAGGTCTGATGACCGAACCCGCGCGACCCCGAATGGATCATCACCGCGACCTGCCCGCGACGCACGCCCCAGGCGCCGGCCACCGCCTGGTCGAGCACCTCGTCGACGACCTGCAGCTCGATGAAGTGGTTGCCGGCGCCGAGGCTGCCGACCTGCGTGCGTCCGCGCTCGACCGCCTTGTGCGTCACCGGCTCGGCGCTCGCACCCGGCATGGCGCCGTTCTGCTCGGTGTGCTCAACATCGCGCTCGGTCGCGCGACCGTGCTCGAGCAGCCACGGTACGCCGCGCTCGACGAGCTGCGTCAGCTCGCGCGGCTGCAGCTTGAGCGTCCCCCGGTCGTTCAGCCCTTGCGGGATGCGCCGCATCAACTCGTGCACGAGCTCCTCGGCGCGCGGCCGCACCTCGGCGTCGTCCATGGCGGTGAGCGCGAGGCGTACGCCGCAGTTGATGTCGAAACCGACGCCGCCCGGCGAGACGACGCCGTCGTCGGCGCGCATCGCGGCGACGCCGCCGATGGGAAAGCCGTAGCCCCAGTGGATGTCGGGCATCGCCAGGCTGGCGCGCACGATGCCGGGCAACGTGGCGACGTTGGCGACCTGCTGCAGCGCCTCCTCGTGGCCGGCCTGCTCGAACAGGCTCTCGCTCGCGTAGACCTGCCCGGGCACGCGCATGTCGCCGCGCGGCGGGATCCGGTAGACGTGCGGCGCGAGCTGTTCAAGGTCTCCGGCCTCCATGACGGTGAGATACCCGCGACGACCGCCGGATGCACGAGGCGGGGCCGCGGGGCGTGCTCGTTTGCCCCGCGGCCCCGCCGCCTTCACCCCGGCGTCGTCAGTCCTCCTCGACGCGACGCCGGCGGGTGCGCACAACGAACAGAATCGCGACCGCGGCCACGGCGGCCACCGCTACGGCGATCGCGGTGATCCCCGTCGACGAGCCTGTCGAGCTCGCCGGCTCGTCCGCGCCGACAGGATGGACCTGCAAGTACGAGTCGGTCTGGAAGGTGTAGAACACGCCGCCGTCCTTGGCCGGCGACGTGACCCACCCGGTCCAGTTGGCCGTGTCGTAGGCCTCCTGGCTGCGCGAGTAGATGAGCGGGATCATCGGCGTCTGGTCGTAGACCAGTCGCTGCATCTTCCAGATGATCTCCTTGCGCTGTTGCGGGTCAAGCTGCCGGCTCTGCTCCGCGAACAGCTTGTCGTACTCGGCGTTGGTCCAGGCGGACTGGTTCCACATGCCGATCTGATCGCTCGTCAGTATCGAGACGAGGAAGTTCGGGTCGACGTCGCCCACCCAGCCCCAGAGGAACATGTCGTAGTCGGGCTGTGGCTTGCCGTCCACCGTGGCCCAGACCCTGTCGCTGAGCGCCGCCTCGCTCACGACCTGGTAGTCGACGTCGATGCCGAGCTGCTTCAACCATCCGGCGATGAACTTGCCGCTCGTCTGGCTCATCGTCGATTCGGCGCGCGACAGCAGGCTCAGCTCGATCGGCTTGCCGTTCTTGTCGACGCGGGCGCCGTCCTTGAGGGGGTATCCGGCGGCGTCGAGCGCCTCCGCCGCCTTGTCGAGGTCGAACGGGTACTCCTCGTCGGCACTCGGCTGCCAGTGATAGTCGAGGTCGGCGCCGTACAGCCCGGCGGGCACGATGCTGGTCGCCGGGCTCACCTGGCCGTTGTAGGCGACGCGGGCGACCTTCTCCTTGTCGATCGCGTAGTTCAGCGCCCTGCGAAAGGCCGGGTCACGCAGCACGGGGTGGCCGGTCGCCGGCGCCGGCGCGCAGTTGAACGTCAGTTGGTCGAAGCCGACGGTCGTGTACGAGATCGAGCTCACGCTCGGGCTGTTGAGGCTCTCGACCTGGGCCGGCGGGATGCCCCAGGCCCCTGCGAGGGTCCCGGTCTTCACGTCCTGCGCCATGGTGTCGGCGTTCTGATAGGTCTGGAAGATGACCTCGTCCACCTTGGGCGCGCCGGCCCAGTAGTCGGGGTTCGCCTCGAGGCGGAGGAATGAACCCTTCTTCCACTCGACCACCTGGAAGGGCCCGCTGCCGACGATCGGCGGCTTGTTGGGGTAGCCGGTCGCCGCGCTCTTCGGGTCGACTCCGCTCCACAGGTGCTCGGGGAGGATCGGCACCCACATGCCGAGCATGTTGGCCTTGGGTCTGGAACAGTAGAAGACCGCGGTGGCCTCGTCGGACGCCTCGACCCTCTCGATGCCCTCGGTGTAGCCCGTGAACGAGGACATCTGGTTCTTGATCACGTAGTTGAACGTGAAGGCGACGTCCTTGGCGGTGGCCGGCCGGCCGTCCTGCCACGTCATGCCAGGACGGATCTTGAACGTCCACACGAGCCCGTCGTCCGAGTGCGACCAGCTCTCGGCGAACTCGGGCTTGGGCTGCAGAGTGGCGGCGTCGTAGCCGTTCAGCAGGTCGTACTGCAGGTGCCAGACCTCGTAGTCGCTGGCCGAGTACCCCACGAACGGGTTGAGGTTGTCGGGCTCGCGCGTCCACCCGAGCCGAAGGATGACCTTGGCGCCGGGCGAGGGACTCGGCGAGGCGGCTTTGGCGGAAGCGAGGCCCCAGACGAGGCCGACCGCCAGGCAGACACCGAGCGCCAGCAACACGTATCGAGACCGGGCCAGACGTGTGACTCGAACGTTCATCCACACTCCTTCGTCGTGATGGGTCGCCGGCGCCTGTCGGACGATGCCGCGATGCACCCTTGGCGCGAAACCCCGATGCGCTCGGCCGCGAACGTGCGCTGACGGCGACCTGTGCAGGCTACCACCTCGGCGCCGCTTCGGCGGCCTCGCAGGACACGTCGACGTAGCGCCGCAGAAACGCCATGAAGCGGTGGACGTCGCCGAAGTCCGAGACCAGGCCGAGCGAGACCCGCAGTGTGTTCGGGACCTTGCCGGTGGCGTCCGCGATGACCCTCTGGCACTCCTGCAGGCTGGTCGGGACGTGCGCCCCGTGGAAGCAGCGCTCCATGTCCTCGCCCGAGATGTCGTGGGCGATCTCGCCGTCGCCGGGATTGCAGAAGCAGCCCGCCCTGGTGGCGATGCCGGCCTCGCTCGCCGCCCGCTCCACCTCGTACACGTCGTAGGGCCTGCCGCCGGGCGCGAGCACCTGGAGAGCGATGGTCGCGCCCCGCTCGCGCGTGTCGGCGGGGCCGAACACGCGCACCAGCGGGGTGCCGTCGCAATGACGCAACCTCGCCATCTCCTCGAGCAGCCACGCCGCGAGTGCCTGCACCCGGGTATGGATGACCTCCATGCCGATGGCCTCCAGATGGTCCAGACCGATCGTCACGGCGGGCAATGCGAGAAAGTCGGGCGTGCCGTCCTCGAAGCCGGAGGCGCCAGGCAACAGACGGTGGCCGCCGTGCGCCTGGACCGAGGCGAAGGCTACCGTCCCTCCGGCGAACCACGGGCGGCGCAGCTTGGCCAGCGCCCGCCGTCGCGCGATGAGGGCGCCGACGCCGGTCGGGTAGCCGAAGAGTTTGTAGAACGACACCACGACGTAATCCGGGCGCACGGCCCGCAGGTCGAGGCCGCTCGTGGGCGCGAAGGCGGCGCAGTCCAACAGGACGTCCCAGCCCAGCTCCTGCGCCTCGGCCACCCACGTCAGAGGATGCTTGACGCCGCTGAAGTTGGACTGCGCCGGATAGGCGAACAGCCGGTGCGGGCCTGCCGCCGGGACCTCGAGCGCCCGTCGCAGGAGCCGCGCGTCAAGACGCAGGTCGGACCTGCACACGGGGACGTAGTCGACGAACGCACCGCCACGACGTGCGAACTCGCGGATGCCGTTCACGGAGTTGTGGTTATCGTAGCTGAGCAGCAGGCGGGAGCGCGGATCGAACGGGTATGCCTCGCCGATCAGCTTGAGCCCGCCCGTCGCGTTCGCGGTGAAGACGACCTCGTATTCGTCCTCCGCCGCGTTGAAGAAGCGACGCGTCGCGTCGCGCGCCTCCTGCACGAACCGGGTGGAGGCCACGGACACCGAGCTCTGGGAGTGAGGATTGCCGAAGACAGTGGACTCGAGGATCTCATGGTGGTGCCGCAGCTGCGACGCGCCGTAAAGGCCACTGCCGGTGTAGTCGAGGTACGTGCAGCTCGACTCGTCGAGCCGCTTGTAGTCGGTCGCACGGAGCTCGTCGAGACTGCTCGTCCGCACGAAGGCGGGATACCGGCGTTCGAAACTCTCGCGTGCCGCGCGAAGCTCCTCGTCGCCTCTCGTCTCGGTGGACGAAGCCCGCGCGATCGTCGTCGGTGCGACCGCGGCTTCGTCCGCTTCGTCTTTCAGATCCACCTGCTCCGCCTGCTCTTGCCGCAAGCCTGCTCGGGTGTCTTCTCTATCACACGACGGGATGACGTGTTGCGGCGGCTCAGCGACGACACCCGCGCAAGCGAACGATGAGGCGCTGAGCCCTCCCGAACGCAGCGCGGGGCGCCCGACTAAACGTCCAAGATGACGAACCCCTCCCAGCCGTGCGGGCCCTTGCGCAGGGCCAGCTCGTGCAGGGTCGCCGCTTTGACGCCACCGCAGACCGCGTGGCGCGCAGGGTCGAGACGCTCGCCCGCGACGCGCGCCACAAGGTGCGTGTCGTCGAGCTCGACGAGCCGGAAGTCGGTGAAGAGGGCGCGCGTCGTCTCGAACTCGTAGATGAGCTCGTTGATCCACGCCGCCAACAACAACTCCCGATCGCCGGCCTCGACGCGCACGTCGACGGTCTCGACTTGCTTGATCGTGAGCGGGTCGCAGATCAGCGAGAAGACAGCCTTGCCCGCCTCCTCGAAGACGCCTTCGGGCGTCGGCGCCCAGAGACGCAGCCCCACATCGGCCGTGTGGTCGACCAGCTCGTACCCCTGGCGCATGGTCATGGCGGCACTGTACCCGCGCCCGCCGAGGTCAACCTCAGACGATGGTCGCGCCGGCGGCCGACACCGCCAGGCCGAGCGGCCGCGCCGTCACGCCCTCGGCCGCGAACGCGTCGACCATCACTCCGGCCACGACGTCGGCATCGCTCGCCAGGCTGACGAAGGCGACGATGCTCGGTCCCGATCCCGAGATCGCCACCGCGGCCGCCCCGGCCTTCTGCGCCGCCATCCAGGCGGCGCGCCCGCCGGGGATCAGCTTGAGCCGGTTCGCCTGGTGCAGGCGATCGTCCATGACCTGACCGAGGAGTTCGAAGTCGCCGGTGCGCAGGGCCTCGACGACGAGCGGCGTGCGCCCGAGGTTGAAGACCACGTCGGTCATCGGGACCTCGGTGGGCAGGCCCGCCCGGGCGGAGGGCGTGGAGACCTGCAGATCGGGTACGGCGAGAGCCACGTAGACCTCGGGGACGAGGATCTTCTTGGTCAGCAGGCGCTCGTCCTTGCGCACGACGATCGTGAGGCCGCCGAACAGGGCCGCGGCGACGTTGTCGGGGTGGCCCTCGATGTCGGCGGCCATCTCGAGCAGCGTCTCGCGTTCGAAGCGATGGTCGAGGAGCGCGTTGGCACCGAGCAGGCCGGCGACCGCCGCCGACGAGCTCGAGCCGAGGCCCGAGGCGAGCGGCACGCGCACGTTGCAGTCGATGGCGAGGCCGGCCGGCGGAGCCTCGCCGGCCTCGGCGTAGGCGCGCAGCGCCGCCCTTGCGACCAGATTCTCCTCGTCCCAGGGCAGCGTGTCGGCGCCCTCGCCGCTGACCCTGACTTTGATCCCGTCGCCGCCCAGGGTGAACCGGGCCTCGTTCCACAGGTCGAGCGCGAGGCCCAGACAGTCGAACCCCGGTCCCAGGTTGGCCGTCGTGGCCGGCACGCGTACGGTGCACGTCTCGCGCGCCGGGCTCATCGCCGCCCCACTCGCGCCGGGCTCATCGCCTCTCCCCTCGCGCCGTCCTCACGCCTCTTCGCCTCTCCCCGGACCCGTCGCGCTCGCGCCCTCCGGCCGGCGCCGGCGGCGCCTCACGACGAGCCACGCGACGACGATCACGATCGCCGCTGCCACCGCGTAGTCGGCGTAGTGCAGCCAGCCGCGGATCGCCTCCCAGTTGTCCCCGAGCCGCACTCCTACCCAGGTCAACAGGATCACCCACGGGATGCAGCCGAGGGCCGTGTACACCGTGAACTTCCAGAACGGCATGCGACCCATCCCCGCAGGCAGCGAGATGAAGGTGCGCACGATCGGGATCATGCGGCTGAAGAACACCGTCGGCGCGCCCCAGCGTTCGAACCACCGCTCGGCCATGTCGAGGTGATGATGCCGCAACAGCACGTACTTGCCCCAGCGGTCGATGAACGGGCGACCGCCGTACAGACCGATCCAGTAGGCGACCCACGAGCCGACGAGGTTGCCCGCCACGCCCGCCACGACGGCTCCCCAGAACACCATGTCGCCTTCGTTCACGGCGAAGCCCGCGAACGGCATGATCGCCTCGCTGGGGACGGGGATACAGGCGCTCTCGAGGAGCATCAGCAGAAAGACGCCGGGCAAGCCCCACGCGCCGATGAGTCCGGTCGCCCACTGGACGACGATGTCGATCACGCTGCCCACGCGGCCAAGGGTATCGCAGGCGACGCAGGGCCGGCGACCGCCCGACCCCGCACCCGCTGCCCCATCGCTGTGAAGAAGCGAGGTGAGCGTCGTCCACATTATCCTTTCTTTCCGCAAACGCTGTGTGTGAATAAGCCTTGTCTTTCGAAAACTCCATCGCTATCATGCAGGCATGGAACGAGCCATCGCCAAGCGCCTCGACGAGTGGGCAGACGACCCCCGGCGCAAGCCGCTGATCGTGCGCGGAGCGCGTCAGGTCGGGAAGACATGGGCGGTGCAGGACTTCGGACGCAGGCGGTTCGCCGGTCGCGTCCACACGATCGACCTCGAGCGACGCCGAGATCTCCACGTTCTGTTCGCCGAGGGACTGGACCCGGGGCGGATACTGTCGGCACTCGAATCGATCCTCGGGCGCACGATCATGCCGGGTCTGGATCTCGTCTTCTTCGACGAGATCCAGGCGTGCCCGCGTGCCGTCACCGCCCTCCGGTACTTCCTCGAGGACATCCCGCAACTGCACGTTGTCGCCGCGGGCTCCCTGCTGGAATTCGCCCTCGGCGCGATCTCCGTTCCGGTGGGAAGAGTGAACTACCTCTGGATGCAGCCGATGACCTTCGCGGAGTTCCTGCGCGGCGTTGGCAGCGATCGGGCCGCCGAAGTGGTCGAGTCGGGGCCCGGACCGGTGTCGATCGCCGTCCACCAGGCGCTGCTCTCACATCTGCGCGACTACCTGTTCGTCGGCGGGATGCCGGCGGCGGTCGCCGCCTTCGCCGAGAGCGGACGCCTCTCCGACGCCTTCGCGACGCACGAGGATCTCGTCGTTTCGTACCGCGACGACTTCCTCAAGTACCGACCGGCCTCAGATCCCGACAGCCTCGACGACGTGCTTGTCGCCGTCGCCAACACCGTAGGGGAACAGGTCAAGTGGGCTCGCCTCAGCGCCAGAGTGACCCCCCCGACGAGCAAACGGGCGTTCAGCCTGCTGGAGCGGGCGCAACTCGTGCGCCGGGTGGTCAGCGTGCGCCATCTCGGGCTGCCGCTGGGTTCCGAGCCCGGACGACGATTCAAGGCGATCCTGGCGGATGTGGGGCTCATGCAGCACCTCAGGGGTCTGCCGGCGACGCCGACGATCGTGAAGCAGGACCTCCTGGGGATCCACGCGGGGGCGGTCGCGGAACAGTTCGTCGGCCAGGAGCTCGCCGCTGCGCTGGGTCGCGACGAGCCTCTGTACTACTGGTCGCGCGAGGCGAAGAGCAGCACGGCAGAGGTCGACTACGTGCTTCGCATCGGCGCCGCCGCCCGGGCGGTCGAGGTCAAGAGCGGCCCGGCGGGACGCCTGCGCAGTCTGCACCTGCTCCTGGCCCAACATCCCGGGGCGGCGCCGGGGATCGTCCTGTCAGAAGCGCCCTTCGCGGAGCTGCCCGAACAGAACGTCGTGTTCGTGCCGCTGTACTACGCCGGCACGCTGACGCGGGGCGCAGGACTGGGCTGACGACCCGGCGCAGGCCTGCTGTCCCCGCGAGCCCGCCTGGCGACGACGTCACGCCAACAGGCTCTCGCGGAGGACACCGCCCGCCAAGGACACGGTGGCCACCTCCCCGGTCCCGTGGTAGCGTGACCGGCCGACCCGGGACCAAGGAGGCACGCCCATGGCCGTCGGCCTGATGGACATCAAGGGACAGTACGCCGAACTGCAGGAGCGCATCGAGAGCGCGGTGCTGGACGTGCTCCGCAGCGGTCGCGTGATCCTGGGGCCGAACGTCAAGGCCTTTGAGGATGAGGCCGCGACGTACCTCGCGACGAGCGGGGCCGTCGGCGTCGCCAACGGCACCGACGGCCTGACGATCGCCCTCCGCGCCCTCGGCGTCGGCCCCGGCGACGAAGTCATCACGGTGCCGTTCACGTTTTACGCGAGCGTCGAGGCCATCGCCCAGACCGGGGCCAGGCCGGTCTTCGTCGACATTCGGCCCGACACGCTCAACCTGGACCCGGAGAGGCTAGGGGCGGCGATCACGGCGAAGACCAAGGCGATCATGCCGGTCGATCTCTTCGGCCTGCCGGCCGACGTCGACGCCGTCAAGGCCGTCGCCGACGCGCACGGCGTCCCGGTCGTGGAGGACGCCTGCCAGGCGTGGGGCGCGAGCTACAAGAGCCGCCGCGCCGGCAGCCTCGGCGACCTCGGCGTCTTCAGCTTCTTCCCGACCAAGAACCTCGGCGGCTTCGGTGACGGCGGCCTGGTCACCGGGCACGACGCCGAGCTCGTCCAGACCGTGCGCGAGCTTCGCTTTCACGGCAGCAGAGACAAGAAGACGTTCACTGCGATCGGCTTCAACTCGCGGCTCGACGAGGTGCAGGCGGCGATCCTGCGCGTCGAGCTCGAGGTGGTCGACACCTGGAACGCGCGTCGCGCCCAGGTCGCCGCCTGGTACGACGCCCACCT
>CAZTMO010000056.1:0-9824 GCA_964615105.1 uncultured Thermoleophilia bacterium | reverse complement strand
CGCCTTTGCACGGCGGAGGTCAGGGGTTCGACTCCCCTGCGGTCCACCAGCTGTCCGCCGGCCCCTCGGCCTCTCGCGACCTCTCTCCACGAGTCACCGGCCGGCCCGCACCTTCGAGGAGTCCTACGCGCTTCGATTCGCCGGCAAGACGCCTCGCCGGCGTTCGTGGGCGCCGGTGTGGGAGCCGAGGCGTCTCCCGGTGAGCGACGCCGGGATCAGGATGAGGAGGGCGGCGCCCGCCGCGACCAGGAACGGCACGCGGAACGCGGCGCTGATCTGCTGCTTGTAGACGGCCTGGATCTTGCCCACCAGCGGACGCAACGCCGCCGCCTGCTCCGGGCTCACGCCGGCGGCCGCAGCCCGGGCGTCCGCTCCGCCAGTGCCGATGGCCCCAGCACCGCCTCCGGCGGCGCCCTTCTCAACGGTCGCGAGGACCTGGGCCCTGGTCTCGGCCGGGACGCCCGCGCGGTCGACGAGCGTGGCCGCCTGGGCCTTGGCGTCCTGAAGCGCCGTCGTCATGGTGTGCGAGAAGACCGCCACGAGCACCGCCACACCCAGCACGAAGCCGAGCTGACGGGCGGTGTTGATGGCGCCCGAAGCGACACCACCCTGATCGTCGGGGACGGAGCCCATGCCGGCCGCCATGAACGACGGCATGGAGAAGCCCATGCCGACGCCGAGCACGACCGCACGCCAGGCGATGTCGCCGAGGCTCGCCGAGGCGTCGAGACGCGACAGCGCGAGCAGACCGGCGGCAAAGCCGAGAGCGCCGATGACGGCAGGGATCCGTGGCCCGCTGCGGTCGACGAGTCTGCCCACCAGCGGAGCGAGCACCAGCCCGACGAGGGGCATCGGCGTGATCGCGATCCCGGCCTTGAGCTCGGAGAAGCCCATGACGTTGACCATGAAGATGACGAGCAGGAACACCGAGCCCATCATGCCCACGCCGATGAGGAGGAAGGCGCCGTTCGCCGCGGCGAAGGAGCGGATGCGAAAGAGGCGCAGGTCGAGCATCGGCTGGCGCGTGCGTACCTCCCAGACCACGAAGGCCGCCCCGGCCGCCAGCGCCGCGGCGAACAGGCCGAGGATGCCGGCCGAGGTCCATCCCCATTCGTTGCCCTGGATGAGGGCCAGCGTCAGGCTGAAGAGGGCGGCGGCCGAGAGCACGACGCCGCCGAAGTCGATACGGGCGTCGGCGGCCCGGCGGTGCTCCGGGACGAGACGCCACGAGGCGACCAGGGCGACGATACCGAACGGCACGTTGATGAAGAAGATCCAGTGCCAGGAGCCGTACTCGGTCAGCACGCCGCCGAGGCTCGGGCCGAGAGCGGCGGCGACGGCCCCGAGCGCCGCCCACAGCCCCGTCGCGAGACCGTGCTGCGAACGCGGAAAGACGCCGAGCAGGATCGTCAGCGAGATGGGCACCATGGCGGCGGCGCCTACTGCCTGCCCGATACGAAAGACGACGAGCCACCCGATCGACGGCGCCAATCCGGCCGCCAGTGATAACGCGGTGAAGAGGCTGCGTCCCAGCATGAACAGCAGCTTCTGCCCGAAACGGTCGGCGATGCGGCCCACCGAGAGGAAGAGCACGGCCAATGCGAGGTTGTAGACGTTGAGCACCCACGAGACGGAGCTCACCGTGGCGTCCAGGTCCTTCATGATGCTCGGCACGGCGATGTTGACGATGGTCGCGTCGAGCAAGGCCATGAAGAGGCCGAGCGATACGGCGACCAGCACAAGCCAGCGCCGAGACGATGCGATCGAGGACATAGGGTCCCTCCGGGGGATCGACTGGATCGGGTGAGCCGCGCCAAGCGGCGGGCGGCGCGACAAGGGAGAAACGGGGGCGCCCTGCCGCGGGGCAGGCGCCCCAGACCTAGTGGCCCCCCCGTCTGTCGGACGGGCGACGGACGGCGCTGTCATCTGGGGCGAACGCCCTGGCGAACAGACCGACCGAGGCTTGCACGAAGCGCTCGCGGTCGGCGACAAGGCCCGGCACCCGCAGGCGTCGCGTGTTCAAGAAGAACATCAGGCACGACGAGATCAGAAGTTGCGCCGCCACGTCGGCGGGCTTGGCCTCGCTGAGACCAGCGTTCTGAAGGCGGGCCAAGTAGGCCGCGATCGCCGCCGCACCCTCGCTGACGATCACCGCCC
Organism: uncultured Thermoleophilia bacterium; assembly: GCA_964615105.1. GTDB lineage: Bacteria > Actinomycetota > Thermoleophilia > UBA2241 > UBA2241 > UBA2241. The sequence goes on along the minus strand of CAZTMO010000056.1, from coordinate 7,667 downwards.
AGACCTCGGCGACCTCATCGTCCACCATCGACTGCCCGAACAGCAGCAGAAGGATGTCGGCGTCGTGTTCGAACGCATCGAGCACGCTCCGCATGAGGTCGCGCAACGCCGCGTCCAGCGTCCGCCTGCTCGGCCGCTCGCCGAGCCCCACGACCGCTGCGGCCGGGCTTCGCTCGCGCAACAGCGCGAGCAGCATGTCCCGCTTGCCCGCGAAGTGACGGTAGATGAGGCCCTCGGTGACCCCGGCGCGTTGCGCGACCTCGCGGACCGCGGCGCCGGCATACCCCTTCTCAAGAAAGACCTGCAGCGCCGCGTCGAGCAACTGCGCGCGGCGCTGGTCCGCGCCGATTCTGCGTCTTGCCGGTGCCGTCGTGCTCACTCTCAGTCTCCTGGATGCCGTGAACGCTCGACACGCAGTATGCCCGATGAGGGTAAATAAGTAAACGCTTACTTACTTTCTGCTCAGGGCACGGGGATCGCCAGGCTGCGGCAGAGGGACTTGCTGCCGCAGCCTGACATGCCGGGCGCGCCTTCTGCGCGCCCAACGGATCGAGCGAGCGCTTCCACACGCTTGCGCCGACCCTCGCTCCCGAAGGATCGGTCGTGAACGTGCCGCGGCGGTCATCGCCGGTCGCACGCCGCTCACCGGTATCATCCGCAGGACCGAGATGAGACGGCGCCGTTTCGCGCCGGACACGCTGCTGGGAGGCGTCGTGGGCAACGAGGTGAGGTTCTACATCGACGGCCGGTGGATCGAGGCGGCGCACCCCGGCGACGAGATCGTGGTCGTCGACCCGGCGACCGAGGAGGAGGTGGCGCGCGTCGCCGCCGCCTCGCCCGCCGCCGTCGATGCGGCGGTCCAGGCGGCGCATCGCGCCTTCCCGGCCTACGCAGAGACGACGCGCGAGGAGCGCCTCGAGCTGCTCACCGCGCTGCGCGAGGCCTACAAGAAGCGCATCCCGCAGATCGCCGAGGCGATGACCGCCGAGGTCGGCATACCACGCAGCCTCGCCCAGCGCGGGCAGGTGCTGGCCGGGGCACGTCACCTCAAGGAGGCGATCGACGCGCTGCGCGCCTACCGCTTTGAAGAAGACTGGGGCACGACGCGCGTCCGGCGCGAGCCGGTGGGCGTCTGCGCCCTGCTCGCGCCCTGGAACTGGCCGATGAACCAAATCACCTGCAAGGTCGGCCCCGCGTTGGCCGCCGGCTGCACCATGGTACTCAAGCCGAGCCAGCACTCGCCTCTCTCCGCCCTCGTGTTCGCCGAGGCAGTGGACGAGGCGGGCTACCCGGCGGGCGTGTTCAACATGGTGAACGGCGCCGGCGCCGCCTTGGGAGACACGTTCGCGAGCCATCCGCTCGTCGACATGGTCTCGCTCACCGGCTCCACCGCCGTGGGCGGCGTCGTCGGCGCGGCCGCCGCCCGGTCCATCAAGCGCGTCTCGCTGGAACTCGGCGGCAAGTCCGCCAACCTCGTCTTCGAGGACGTCGACGTTGCGCACGCCGTGTCGCGAGGCGTCCACGAGTGCATGCACAACTCCGGCCAGTCGTGCAACGCCCCGACGCGGATGCTCGTCGCGCAGCGACACTACGACGAGGCGGTCGCGATCGCGGCGCGGGTCGCCGGCCGGCTCGTCGTCGGCGACCCGCGCGACGCCAGGACCTTCATGGGCCCCGTCGCCGGGCGTAAGCAGTTCGAGACGGTGCGCGGGTACATCGAGTCGGGCATCGACGAGGGCGCCCGGCTCGTCGCCGGCGGTCTCGAGCGGCCGGACGGGCTCGAGAAAGGCTTCTTCGTCCGCCCCACCATCTTCGCCGACGTGACTCCCGAGATGCGCATCTTCCGCGAGGAGATCTTCGGGCCGGTACTCTGCATGACGCCGTTCCGCGACGAGGACCACGCCGTCGAGCTGGCCAACGCGAGCGAGTACGGCCTCTCCGGCTACGTCCAGTCGGCCGACCTCGAGCGCGCCCGCCGTGTGGCAGGCCGCCTGCGCACCGGCATGGTCCACCTGAACGGCGCTCCCACCGACGCCGCCGCGCCCTTCGGCGGCTACAAGCAGTCGGGCAACGGCCGTGAGTGGGGTCGCTTCGGTCTCGAGGAGTACCTTGAGGTCAAGGCGATCATGGGGTACACGCCGCCGGAGCGGTAGGCCCGTCGTCGTCGTTGGTCCAGGTGTCGCCGTCGAGGTCGCCGACCGGCCGGCCGCGGCCCTGGTGCGCGGGGCCGCCGGTCCTCCAGTGACGCATTGGCCCGGACGTCAGGGTGGGCAGTGCTCTGGACGTCTCACGGGTGACGAGCGGCGGTTCAAGCGCGAACGTTCCTGTACGTGTCCGTGCCGAACCCGAGGACGAGGAACATGAGCCACGGGAACAGCCAGAGCAGGATGCCGTACCCCGCGCCGTGACCGAAGTTCTCCGCGATGTTGAGCGCCACGATCAGCCAGATGACGATGTCGACGATGGGGATGAAGAAGAGGATCAGCCACCACCCCGGCCTGCCGGCGACCCGACAGAGCAGGTAGGTGTTGTAGAACGGGATGAGGATGCCCCAGCCGGGCTGGCCGGCTTTGGCCAGCATCTTCCACCCTCCCACGAGTGCGAGGACCGCCAGGACCAGCCCGATCGCCGTCCACGTGCCCGATGCTGCCATCTCGACCCAGTTGTCCGCGACGATGTGCGGCATGTACTCCTCCTGTCGTGGCGCCATCCAGTCTGCGAGCATGATGTCCACGAGGCAGGCCGGCGAAACCGGGCGGCCAGAGAACCGGCGCCGCTCACCGGGAGCCGGTCGCGAAGGGGCGGCGCGGAAGGCCGGGGGCGCGCATGCCCGGCGAGCGCATGCCCGGCGAAGCCTGCTCGGCTAGACTAGGCACGCAGCGAACGACTGTACGTCGAGCGGTCCATCGCCCACCGACCGCGTTCATCTGCCAAGACGGACCCGGCCACCTCTGAGAGGAGTCCCTATCATGCCCCACCGCAGGATCCCTATGGCGCTCGTGCTCGCCGCGGCCTTGCTGCTCGCAGGCGTCGCTGCGCTTGTCGGTCCGGGAGTCGTCGGCGCAGAGCCGAGCCCGTCGGCGGACGCCGACGTCACGCTCCGCATCGGCTGGCAGGACGAGCCCGACAACCTTAACCCGTTCATAGGGATCTACGGCGAGAGCTACATGATGTGGCACCTGAACTACGACTTCCTCGTCGGATTCGACCCCGAGACGCTGGAGCCGCGACCCGAGGTCGCCGAAAGCTGGGAGACGTCCGACGACGGCAAGACCTGGGCCTTCACGATCCGCCAGGGCATGAAGTGGCACGACGGCCGGCCGGTGACGGCGAACGACGTCGCCTTCACGTTCAACTACATCATCGACAACAAGTTGGACGCGTTCAGCGACTACATGACCTTCGTCGAGACGGTCGAGGCGACGGACGATACGCACGTGGTCGTCACCTGCTCCCGGCCCAAGGCGGGCATGCTCCAGATGCTCGTCCCGATCCTTCCTGAGCATAAGTGGTCCGGCATCAGCGGCAAGGCGGCGGCGCGTTCCTTCCAGAACCCCCCGCCCATCGTCGGCTCGGGACCGTTCCAGATCGTCGCCTGGGACAAGGGCAAGTACGTGAAGCTCAAGGCCAACAGGGACTACTGGGCCGGCGCGCCGCGAATCGACACGCTGATCTTCCAGTTGTACACGAACGCCGACTCGATGGTCAGCGACCTCGAGCTCGGCAACATCGACGGTATCAGCGGCGTGCCGCCGGCGCAGTTCAAGCGGCTCGGCGGTCGCGCGGGCATCACGACCAATCAAGGATCGTCCTGGCGGTTCACGGAGCTGGCCATGAACTGCTACGAGGGCTCCCATTCAAGAGGACACCCGGTGCTCAAGGACCAGCGCTTCCGGCAGGCCGTCAACTGGGCGATAGACCGCGACAAGATCGTGGACGTCGCATTGCAGGGATACGCGACCCCGGGGACTTCGCTGATCGTCCCGCAATCGATGTTCCATTGGGAGCCGCCGGCAGGACAGGCGTACGGTTTCGAACCCGAGAAGGCGAGGCGACTGCTCGACGAGGCCGGCTACCCAGACACGAATGGCGACGGCACACGCGAGACAGAAGACGGCAAGGCCATCAAGCTCCGGCTCTACGTGACGGCGGACAGCCCCCAGAACCAGACGGCCGCCAAGCTCATCGTCGGGTGGCTGCGCGACGTGGGCATCGATACGACCCTGCAGGTCATGGACGACGCCGCGCTTCTCGATGCGCAGTACGCCTACGAGGGCACGCGCTACGCGCCGGACTGGGACATGTTCATCTGGGGCTGGAGTCAGGACGTGGACCCTTCGTTCATCACCGGGATCCACCTGCCGGCCCAGATCGAGGGCTGGAGCGACTGCCTCTGGACGGACGAGCAGTACACGAGGCTCTACGAACAGCAGTCGACCGACCTCGATCCGGATTCACGGGCGGCCAAGCTCGCGAAGATGCAGGAGATCTTCTACGAAGGCGGGGCCTACGCGATCCTCGCGTACCCCTTCGAGCTCGAGGCCTACGACACGAGCCGGTGGGACGGATGGGTGCACGTGCCGAGTGACGGAGGCGTGGTCCTCTTCAACTACAACAACGTCGACACGTATCGGCTCGTGCACCTGAAGCAGGCGGCCGATGAAGGCGCCGGCGGTCAGACGAACGTGGTCGTCATCGTCGTCGTCATCGTCGTCGCCGCGGCGCTCGCCATTGCCGCACTGGTCGTTGTGAGGAGCCGGCGACGGCACCGGACGACGGAGGAGCTCTGACGCGAACACCCTGGTGAGCGGCGCTCCCGGGGAGGCGAACAGGATGGACAGGAGGTCGTCAAGTGACTGAACGCCGCGAGAGGACACCCCGCGAGAGAACACCGACAGGAGCACCGACACGTCTCGGGCGATGCCGTCGGATCCTCGAGTCGCTGGGCCTGGACGGGGTGATCGTGACCGCTCTCCCCGACGTACGCTACCTCTCGGGCTTCCGGGGAGAGGACGCAGCGCTCATCGTGGGTCGCCGGGTCGCCCTCCTCGTGACGGACTCCCGCTTCTTCGAGCAGGTGCACGATGAGGTGCGGGGGTTCGAGCTCGTCAAGAGCGACGGCGTCGACCTCGCGGCCGACATGGCGGCCGCCGCAGATGAAGCACTCGGCGGCGGCTGCGCCGTCGGCTATCAGGGCGCCGCCCTGAGTCACGCCGACTACCGGACCGTGCGCCGGCTGCACCACGGTCCCCTGAGGGACGTGCGCCAAGCCGTCTCGCACCTGCGAATGGTCAAGGAGCCGGGTGAGATCGCCGCCATCGCCAGAGCCGCCTCGATCGTCGACGAGGCCCTCGCGGTCGTCGTCGGCGAAGGGCTCGTCGGGCGCAGCGAGCGGCAGGTGGCATGGCGGCTTCTCGAGGAGTACCACGACCGCGGGGCGGAAGGCGAGTCGTTCCCGGCCATCGTCGCGACCGGCGACCATGCCGCTCAGGGGCACGCGATCCCGGGCGACCGCCGGATCAGGACGGGCGACCTCGTGGTGATCGACACCGGCGCCCGCGTGGACGGCTACTGCTCGGACGTCACGCGCACCTTCGCCGCCGGTCGGGCGACCAAGTCGCGCCGCGAGCTCCACGAGGTCGTCCTCGCGGCGCTGCAGGCGGGCATCGGCGCCGTGCGGCCTGGCGCTCACGGTCGCGACGACGTCGATGCGGCCGCGCGCGCCGTCATCGCCGCGGCAGGTCATGGCGAGCGCTTCGGTCACGGGGTGGGCCACGGTGTGGGGCTGGAGATCCACGAGGCGCCGTGGCTCGAGCAGAAGATCGGCGACCGGCTTGCCGCCGGCATGGTGTGCACGATCGAGCCCGGCATCTACATCGAGGGCGAGGTCGGCCTGCGCATCGAGGACACCGTGCTCGTCACGGAGGACGGCTGTGAGCTCCTCACGCACTACCCGCGGAGCCTGCAGGTCGTCGGTTGAGCTGCGGCGCTCGTGGACGCCGATGGCGGACGCGATGAGAGACCGCGGCGACTGAGACCGGCGCGCGGGCGCGCCGGTCTCAGTCGCCGCTGACCGCCCGCCAGACCGCCTCGTCGAAGGGAGCTGTGCGCCGCGGGCAGACCTCGCGGTGGCAGATCTGGCAGCTCGCGAACGCGGTCTCGGTGGGGAAGAGGATGCCCGAGACCGACATCGTCGGCACCATGAGCAGCGACTCCGTCAACTTGACGCCGATCTGCGCCTCGACATCGCCGAGGACCGAGAAGAGCTCCTTCTGCTGCTCGATCGGCCACAGGTCGGCGTCGCCGGAGCCGGGCTCCATGGTCGCCCAGTGCGTCATGCGGTAGCGGTCGGCGAGGTGACCGTAGAGGTGCTCCGTGGCGGCGTCGAGGAGCGCCTCTCTCATCGTCCACAGCCAGAGAGCCTGAACGACGTCGCCGTCCCGCGCGGCGACGGCGTCCGCCTCGACGCCGCACGTCGCGACGTAGGGGAAGACCCGCTCGACCGGGTCCAGGTTCCTCCTCAGCGCCTTGCTCGTCAGCCTCACGCCGTTCACCACGACCGACTCGTCCGCCTTCTCCTCGATGAAGCAGACCTCGTAGACCGCCTTCGGCCTGCCGACCGCCATGACCGCGCCGAGCACCTCGGCGAACGCCGCGGCGTCGGCGGTCCCCGGCCGGACGCGGAGCTGCCGCATGAGAGACTCCGCGTCGAGTGAGAAGGGGATGTCGTGCAGCTCGATCATGTGTCGCTCCCCGTCAGTGCAGGAACAGGCGCAGCCCCGTGTGGACCATCGTCATGCCGTACTCCTCGGCCGCCTTTGTCACCACGGCGTCGCGCGCCGAGCCGCCGGTCTGAGCGACGTACTGCACGTTCGTCTTGGCGGCGCGGTCGAGGTTGTCGGGGAAGGGGATGAAGGCGTCGGACGAGAGGCAGATGCCGTCGAACCGTTTGACCCACTCGGCGCGCTCCTCGCGCGTGATCGGCTCGGGGTCGGCCTCGAGGCCGGCGCGCAGCTTGCCCTTCTCGACGTCGGAGAGCTCGTCCCAGAGCAGGAAGTAGTCGACGATGTTGGCCTTCTCGGGCTTGGGCAGGTCAGGCTTGATCTTCAGGGCCATGGTCTTGGGATGCTGCTGCAGGAGCCACTTGTCGGCCTTGCCGCAGGCGAGGCGGGTGCAGTGGACGCGCGACTGCTGCCCGGCGCCCATGCCGATCACCTGGCCGTCGCAGGCGATGCAGACCGAGTTCGACTGCGTGTACTTGAGGGCGACCGTGGCCACGATGAGAGTCTCGAGGACGGCGGCCGGGAGCGCGCCGGTGGGGGTGGCGGCGCCGGCGGTGGCGGCGCCCGCCCCGCCGGCAGCGCCGGCCTTCGCGAAGAGGTCTCTCGTCACGAGGGCGGTGTTGCGCTTCTGCGTCATGGTGAAGCCGAAGACCTCGCGGGTCTCGGTGTCGCCGGGCTCGTAGGCCGAGTCGATCTGCAGGACCATGTAGGCGCCGTCGCGCTTGGTCTTGAGGAGCTCGAGGGCGTCGGGCTCGTAGCCCGGGGCGATGATGAGGTCGGAGACCTCGTCGAAGAGCAGACGGGCGAGCGACATGTCGACGACGTCGCTAACGGCGGCGACGTCGCCGAACGAGCACATGCGGTCGCCGCCGCGAGCGCGAGCGT
>CAZTMO010000055.1:0-9919 GCA_964615105.1 uncultured Thermoleophilia bacterium | reverse complement strand
AGCCTCAAGGTGCCGCACGGCGAGGGCGGCAAGGTCATCGACGTCAAGATCTTCAGTCGCGAGAACAACGACGAGCTCTCGCCGAGCGTCAACGAGCTCGTCCGCGTCTACGTGGCGAAGAAGCGCAAAGTGGCCGAGGGAGACAAGCTCGCCGGACGTCACGGCAACAAGGGCGTCATCTCGAAGATCGTCCCTGAAGAGGACATGCCGTGCCTCGAGGACGGTACGCCGGTCGACATCATCCTGAACCCGCTGGGAGTGCCGAGCCGCATGAACATCGGCCAGGTGCTCGAGACGCACCTCGGCTGGGCCGCCGCCCGCGGCTGCCAGGCCGACGGCGAGCGCAGCAACACGCCGGCTCGCCTCGCCTCGCCCGTGTTCGACGGCGCCAGCCTGGCGGAGATAGACGAGCTGCTCATCCGCTCGACACGCGACGACCCGGACGATCCGGTGCAGTTCAAGGTCGACGAGAAGGAGCCGGCGGGCCGGCGTTGTTCGGGCAAGGTCTGGCTCTACGACGGCCGCACCGGCGAACGGTTCGACAACAAGGTGACCGTCGGCTACATGTACATCCTCAAACTGCTGCACCTCGTCGACGACAAGATCCACGCCCGCAGCACCGGCCCCTACTCGCTGGTGACCCAGCAGCCGCTGGGCGGCAAGGCCCAGTTCGGCGGCCAGCGCTTCGGCGAGATGGAGGTCTGGGCACTCGAGGCGTACGGCGCCGCCTACGTCCTCCAGGAGATGCTCACCATCAAGTCCGACGACACGGTCGGCCGCGTCAAGGCCTACGAGGCCATCGTCAAGGGCGAGAACATCGCGCGGCCGAACATCCCCGAATCGTTCAAGGTCCTGATGAAGGAGATCCAGAGCCTCGCTCTCGACATGTCGGTCCAGAGCGAGGAGGGTGCCGTGCTCGAGGTCCGCGACGAGGAGGACGAGCTCCTGCGCGCCGCCGAGGAGCTCGGCATCGACCTGTCGAGCGTGCGGCCGCGGCAGCCCGAGGGCGCCGAGGACGAAGAGGAGCAGGCCGTCGTCGAGACGACGGCGCTCCAGGACGTCATCGCCGCCGGTACCGCTGAGGCGGGCGAGGAGATCCCGTTCGACGACGAGGACGAAGAGGAAGAGAGCCTCGCCGTCCCGTCGCCCCTCGACGGCCTCGACGTCCTCGGCGACGTCTCCCTCGAGTTCGAGGCCGAGACGGAGGCCGACGAGATCGAGGCGGAGGAACTCGGCCATGACGACGACTGACCCTGCCCGAGAAGAGGGGAGCGACCAGTGATCGACATCAACAACTTCGACTCGATCCGCATCGGCCTCGCATCGCCGAAGCAGATCGAGGCGTGGTCGAAGGGCGAGGTCACCAAGCCCGAGACGATCAACTACCGCACGCTCAAGCCCGAGCGCGACGGTCTGTTCTGCGAGAAGATCTTCGGTCCCACCAAGGACTGGGAGTGCTACTGCGGCAAGTACAAGCGCGTCCGCTACAAGGGCATCATCTGCGAGCGCTGTGGTGTCGAGGTGACGCGGGCGAAGGTGCGCCGCGAGCGCATGGGTCACATCAAGCTCGCGGCGCCGGTGAGCCACATCTGGTTCTTCAAGGGCGTGCCGTCGCGCATGGGCTACCTGCTCGATATCGCTCCGAAAGAGCTCGAGAAAGTGCTCTACTTCGGCGGCTCATACGTCATCATCTCCGTGGATAAGGAGCGTCGCGAGAACGACCTCGTCTACCTGCAGGAGAAGATCGACGAACTCAAAGCGCGGTACGACGTCTACGCCGACGACCGCGAGCAGGCGATCCGCGCCATGCACGACGAGGTCGTCGAGGTGCTCGACGGCGCCCGTGAGGCCGACGACTTCCACACGGGCGCCGACCCCGAGGACGAGTTCGGCTTTTACAACTACTTCGACATCTACGAATCCTGCCGGCGCATAGTCGTCAACGCGACTGCGCTCGGCAAGGACGAGCTGAGGCTGCAGCGCGCCAAGGCCGACAAGCTGGCCGACGACTACATCGACCGCGGGCGCAAGTCGCTCGAGCACGCCAAGGAGCACGTCGACAAGGCCTGGGAGCAGTTCAAGACCATCGACGCGCGCGAGGTCGTCGGCGACGAGGCGCTCTACCAGCAGATGGAGCGCATGTTCGCCCGCGAGCCGGGCTACGAACCCGAGAGCTTCGGCGTCTACTTCACCGGCGGCACCGGCGCCGAGGCGGTGCGTGAGCTGCTTAGGCGCGTCGACCTCGACGCCGAGGCGGCCGAGCTCCGCGAGACGATCCACACCGCCAAGGGTCAGCGCGAGGCGAGAGCCGTCAAGCGACTCAAGGTCGTGTCTGCCTTTTTACGCAGCGGCAACCATCCGGAATGGATGGTCCTCGACGTCATCCCGGTCATCCCGCCGGAGTTGCGTCCCATGGTGCAGCTCGACGGTGGCCGCTTCGCGACCAGTGACCTCAACGACCTCTATCGTCGCGTCATAAACCGGAACAACCGGCTCAAGCGGCTGCTCGACCTGCAGGCCCCCGACATCATCGTCAACAACGAGAAGCGTATGCTGCAGGAGGCCGTCGACGCGCTGTTCGACAACGGCCGCCGCGGCCGCGCCGTCACCGGCCCCGGCAACCGCGCCCTCAAGTCGCTCAGCGACATGCTCAAGGGCAAGCAGGGCCGCTTCCGCCAGAACCTGCTCGGCAAGCGCGTCGACTACTCCGGCCGCTCCGTCATCGTCGCCGGACCGCACCTCAAGATGCACCAGTGCGGCCTGCCCAAGATGATGGCCCTCGAGCTCTTCAAGCCGTTCATCATGAGCCGGCTGGTCAAGCGCAAGATGGTGCAGAACATCAAGGCCGCCAAGAAGATGGTCGAGTCGATGGTGCCCGAGGTCTGGGACATCCTCGAGGAGGTCATCAACGAGCATCCCGTGATGCTCAACCGCGCTCCCACGCTGCACCGTCTCGGCATCCAGGCGTTCGAGCCACTGCTGGTCGAGGGCAAGGCGATCCAGATCCACCCGCTGGTCTGCGCCGCGTTCAACGCCGACTTCGACGGCGACCAGATGGCCGTCCACCTTCCGCTCAGTTGGGAGGCGCAGGCCGAGGCGCGCACGCTCATGCTCTCGACCAACAACATCCTGTCGCCGGCGCACGGCAAGCCTATCGCCGTGCCCAGCCAGGACATGGTCATCGGCGTCTACTACCTGACGTACCACGAGAAGGACGACCTGAGCGGCGCGAAGCCCGAGGACTTCGACGCGCCGCTGCCCGCCTTCTCCGGCTACGACGAGGTCCTGCGCGCTTACGAGCAGCGCATCCTCGAGCAACGCCAGGTGCCGTCACAGCGCGCCGCGGGCATCGCCGAGTTCACCCGGCGGCCGATCCAGCTGCGCCTGCCCAACGGCGACCGCGTCGTCACGACCGTCGGCCGGGCGCTGTTCAACCACCGCGTCGAGGCGGGCCTGCGCGAGGTGCTCGGCGACGAGTCCCGCGACGAGCAGTACCGCTTCCACAACACCACGATCACCAAGAAGGGTCTCTCGGCGTTCATCAACGAGCTCGTCGCGACGTACGGCGCCACGAAGGTCGCCCGCATGCTCGACGTGTTCAAGGACGTGGGCTTCCAGTACGCGACGCGCGCCGCGGTGACGGTGTCCAAGAACGACATCGTGATCCCCGAAGAGGAGAAGGCCGAGATCCTCAAGCAGCACGACGACATGGTCACGGCCGTGCAGGACCAGTACAACATGGGCTTCCTCACCGAGGAGGAGCGCCGCGGCAAGATCGAGGAGATCTGGCGTGAGGCCGACGTGCGGATCACCTCGGCCACCAAGGCCAACTTCAACGCCCTCAACCCCATCTACATGATGGCCACATCGGGCGCCCGCGGCGACATAAAGCAGATCCGCCAGCTCGCCGGGTGGCGCGGCCAGATGGCCAACCCGAAGGGCGAGATCGTCGAGCAGCCCGTCAAGTCGAGCTTCATCGAGGGCCTTTCGGTGCTCGAGTTCTTCATCTCGACCCACGGCGCCCGCAAAGGCCTCGCCGACACGGCGCTGCGCACCGCCGACTCGGGCTATCTAACCCGGCGGTTGGTCGACGTCTGCCAGGACGTGACCGTCAGCGCAGCCGACTGCGGCACCACGGAATGGGTGCCGATGTCCCCGTGGTCGCGCCGACGTGAGGAGAACCCGGCGCTCGAGGGAGGCGCGCTCGTCGAAGCGGTCAAGCGCCCGCGCAGTGACCGCGTCGTCCTCGCCAAGGGCGCGAAGATCGGCCCGGCCCAACTGGGTCTTCTGCGCGAGGTCTTCGCCGACCAGCCCAACGCCAAAGTCAAGGTCAAGCACGGGACCAGGGGCAAGGCCGAGACGATGGCGGTGTGGACGCACGATCCCAACGAGAACCTGCTCGGTCGTCATCTCGGCGCGCCGATCGTCGACGAGGCGAGCGGCGAGGTCGTGTACGACCGGGACACGCTCATCGACCTCGAGGTGCGCGCCGGCATCCTCGACGTCCTCCAGCGCGGTTCCGAGAGTGACCCCATGGTGCCGGTGCGCAGCGTGCTGAAATGCGATGCCGAGATCGGTGTCTGTCAGAAGTGCTACGGGTACGCACTCGCCAACAACGCACCGGCCGAGATCGGTGACGCTGTCGGCCACGTGGCGGCGCAGTCGATCGGCGAGCCGGGCACGCAGTTGACCATGCGGACGTTCCACACCGGCGGCATCGCCGGCGCCGACATCACGCACGGCCTGCCGCGTGTCGTCGAGCTGTTCGAGGCGCGCAAGCCGAAGGGCGTGGCGCGTCTCGCCGAGATCTCGGGTCGCGCAACGATCGAAGACACCGAGCGCGGCGTCAAGATCGTCCTCCATCCGGAGGAGGGTACGCCGAAGGAGTACCCGAACCTTCGCCGGGGCCACCTGCTGATCGAGGACGGCGACTGGGTCGCAGAGGGTACGCCTCTCACGCCGGGCTCGCTGTACCCTGCCGACCTGCTTCGCCATGCCGGGCCGACGGCGACCGAGCGGTACCTCGTCAACGAGGTCCAGGAGGTCTACCGCTCGCAAGGCGTCGAGATCAACGACAAGCACGTCGAGCTGATCGTCCGTCAGATGATGAAGAAGGTGCGCATCGTCACGGCCGGCGACACCGTGTTCCTGCCGGGTCAGCTCGTCGACCGCCATACGCTGAAGGCCGAGAACCAGCGCGTGGCCGCCGAAGGCGGCGAGGAGGCCGAGGCCGAGCACATCATCCTCGGCATCACGAAGGCCTCGCTGGCCACCGAGAGCTTCCTCTCGGCGGCGTCCTTCCAGGAGACGACCAAGGTCCTCACCGACGCCTCGATCGAGGGAAAGGTGGACTACCTGCAAGGCCTCAAGGAGAACGTGATCATCGGCAAGCTCATCCCCGCCGGGACGGGCTTGCGGCGGTACCGCGACATCGAGATCTTCCCCGCCGGCCGTACGCACGCCCTCGAGGCCGCCGGTCGCTTCATGAGCGGCGACTCGGCGTGGCCCGGCGAGGTCGAGAGGGACTGGACGTTCGACGACTGAGGCGAGGCCCGGCCGGCGGCCGCCGTGTTGCGGCCGCCGGCCGGTTTCGCTAGACTACGCGACTGCTGTCCGCACGGGACGACCGATCAGAGAGGGTAGATGACCACCATCAGCCAACTCGTCCGCAAAGGACGTGAGAGCAAGGCCAAGCGGGCGAAGACGCCGGCGCTCAAGGGTTCGCCCCAGCGTCGCGGCGTGTGTACCCGCGTCTACACGACCACGCCCAAGAAGCCGAACTCGGCTCTGCGCAAGGTCGCTCGCGTGCGGCTCTCGAACGGGATGGAGGTCACCACCTACATCCCCGGCGTCGGCCACAACCTCCAGGAGCACTCGGTGGTGCTCGTCCGCGGCGGCCGCGTCGAGGACCTCCCCGGCGTGCGCTACAAGGTGGTCCGCGGCTCGCTCGACGCGGCCGGCGTGGCCGACCGCAAGCAGGCCCGCTCGCGCTACGGCGCCAAGGGCAAGGGGACGAGGTAAGCCATGCCGCGCAGAGGAACAATCACCCGTCGCGAGATCGTCCCGGACCCCGTCTGCAACAGCAAGCTCGTCACGCAGGTGATCAACAAGGTCCTGCTCGACGGCAAGAAGAGCACCGCCGAGCAGATCGTGTACGGCGCGCTCGAGATCATCCGTGAGAAGACTGGGCGCGACCCGGTCGAGGTGCTGCAGGACGCCATCCAGGCGCTGACCCCGCATCTCGAGGTGCGCAGTCGCCGGGTCGGCGGCGCCACTTATCAGGTGCCGGTCGAGGTCCCGGGCCGGCGCGCCCGCGCCCTCGCGATCCGCTGGCTGGTGGGGTTCTCCCGTACCCGCCGCGAGAAGGTGATGGCCGAGCGTCTCGCCGCCGAGATGCTGGACGCGCTCGCGGGTCAGGGTGGCGCGTTCAAGAAGAAGGACGACATCTTCAGGATGGCACAGGCCAACAAGGCCTTCGCGCATTACCGCTGGTGAGCCGCCGGAGGCCCCTCACCGACCCCCGTCGGTGAGGGGCCGCTGGGCGGTGCTCATTCGCTGCCCCGCCCGGACGCTCTGCTCCGGCGGCTTTCTGCGTGGAAGGAAGACCAGAGAAGAGCATGCGACAGTACCCGCTCGACAACACCCGCAACATCGGGATCATGGCGCACATCGACGCCGGCAAGACCACGACGACCGAGCGGATCCTCTACTACACGGGGAAGACGCACAAGATCGGCGAGGTCCACGAGGGCGCGGCCGTGATGGACTGGATGGCGCAGGAACAGGAGCGCGGCATCACCATCAGCTCGGCCGCGACCACCGTGTTCTGGCGCGACACACAGGTCAACATCATCGACACGCCCGGCCACGTCGACTTCACGGCGGAGGTCGAGCGCAGCCTGCGCGTGCTCGACGGCGCGATCGCCCTGTTCTGCTCCGTCGGGGGCGTCGAGCCGCAGTCCGAGGCGGTGTGGCGCCAGGCGGATAAGTACGGCATCCCGCGCGTCGCCTACGTCAACAAGATGGACCGCATCGGCGCCGACTTCTACCACGGTCTCGAGATGATGGTCGACCGACTGGGCGCGAATCCCGTCGCCCTGCAGGTGCCGATCGGCCGCGAGAGCGACTTTCGCGGCATCGTCGACCTCGTCGAGATGAACGCCATCGTCTATCTCGACGAGCTGGGCACCGATTGGGAGATCGTCGAGATCCCGGACGACATGCGCGAGACCGCCGACGAATACCGCCTCAAGCTGGTCGAGGCGGTCGCCGACCACGACGACCGTCTCCTCGAGACCTATCTCGAGGGCGGCGAGGTCACGACCGGGCATCTGCGCGAGGTCATCCGTCGCGCCACCCTCGACATCAGCATCACGCCGGTCCTTTGCGGCTCGAGCTTCAAGAACAAGGGCGTGCAGCCGCTCATGGACGCGATCGTCGACTACCTGCCCTCGCCGCTCGACGTGCCGCCGGTGACCGGCACGCGCCCCGACGGCACCGAGGTGACGCGCCGGGCCGACGACGAGGCGCCGTTCGCGGCCCTCGCCTTCAAGGTCGCCGTCGATCCCTACGTCGGCAAATTGACCTACTTCCGCGTCTACTCCGGCACGCTCAAGGCCGGTTCGTACGTCTACAACTCGACCAAGCAGAAGCGTGAGCGCGTCAGCCGAATCCTCCAGATGCACGCCAACCATCGACAGGATCGCACCGAGATCTTCGCCGGTGAGCTCGCTGCGGCGGTGGGCCTCAAGGTCACCGGCACCGGCGACACGCTGTGCGAGCAGGGCAAGCCGGTGGTCCTCGAGTCGGTGGAGTTCCCCGAACCCGTCATCTGGGTCGCGATCGAACCCAAGACGAAGGCCGACGAAGAGAAGCTCGGTGCTTCGCTGCAGAAGCTCGCCGAAGAGGACCCGACCTTCAAGGTACGTAGCGAAGAAGAGACGGGGCAGACGATCATCGCCGGCATGGGCGAGCTGCACCTCGAGATCATCGTCGACCGCCTCACACGAGAGTTCCATGTCGACGCCAACGTCGGCCGCCCGCAGGTCGCCTACCGCGAGACCGTGCGCGGGGCGGCGCACAAGGTGGAGGGCCGCTTCGTGCGCCAGACCGGCGGTCGCGGCCAGTACGGCCACGTCGTCATCGACCTCGAGCCGAACGAGCCCGGTGCGGGCTTCGACTTCGAGAGCCGCATCGTCGGCGGCACGATCCCGCGCGACTACGTCCCGGCCGTCCACGACGGCGTCCAGGAGGCGATGAACACCGGCGTGCTCGCCGGGTTCCCGATGGTCGACCTCAAGGTGGCGCTCGTCGACGGCAGCTACCACGAGGTCGACTCGTCCGACATGGCCTTCAAGATCGCCGGCTCGCTGGCCCTCAAGGCCGCGGCACAGAAGGCCAAGCCTATCCTCCTCGAGCCCATGATGGCGGTCGAGGTCGTGACTCCTGCCGAGTTCATGGGCGACGTCATCGGCGACCTCAACGCGCGCCGCGGCCACGTCGACGGCATGGAGCCGCGCGGCAACGCCCAGGTCGTCGACGCGACGGTGCCGCTCTCGACGATGTTCGGCTACGCCACCGACCTGCGCTCGACGACCCAGGGGCGCGCCACCTACACGATGCAGTTCAAGCATTACGCCGAGGTCCCGGCGCAGGTGGCGCAGGAGATCGTCGCCCGGGTGCGCGGCACATGACGACGGGCTCGTCAACGAGTCCGTCCGCGAGCCCGGTCCCGCGTGCCGGATCGACGTTTGCCCTTGCGCCGGGGGCTGGGGTATACTTCCCGTCCTCGGTGCGGCCGGGAGCCGCACCGTTTTCGCGTGACTTCAGACTCCGGGTCCCGGAAAAGGAGTAACAGACATGGCCAAGCAGAAGTTCGACCGCAGCAAGCCCCACATGAACGTGGGCACCATCGGGCACGTCGACCACGGGAAGACGACCCTGACTGCTGCAATGACGCTTGTCCTCCATAACCGCGGCATCGGCAGCACGGAGTACACCGCTTTCGACCAGATCGACAAGGCTCCCGAAGAGCGTGAACGCGGCATCACCATCGCCACCGCCCACGTCGAGTACGAGACCGACAAGCGTCACTACGCGCACGTCGACTGCCCCGGTCACGCCGACTACATCAAGAACATGATCACCGGCGCCGCCCAGATGGACGCCGCCATTCTCGTCGTCGGCTCCGACGACGGCCCCATGCCGCAGACCCGCGAGCACGTGTTGCTCGCTCACCAGGTGAACGTGCCGAACATCATCGTCTACATGAACAAGGTCGACCTTGTCGACGACCCCGAGCTCCTCGAGCTGGTCGAGATGGAGGTCCGCGAGCTGCTGTCCGAGTACGAGTTCCCGGGCGATGAGCTGCCGGTCATCAAGGGTTCGGCTCTCAAGGCCCTCGAGTGCGGCTGCGGCAAGGACGACTGCGAGTGGTGCAAGAGCATCATCGAGCTCACCAACGCCCTCGACACGTACCTGCCCGAGCCGCAGCGCGACATCGACAAGCCCTTCCTCATGCCGGTCGAGGACGTGTTCACGATCACCGGCCGCGGCACCGTCGCCACCGGCCGTGTCGAGCGCGGCGTCGTCAAGGTCGGCGAAGAGGTCGAGATCGTCGGCATGCGCGACAAGCCGATGAAGACCACCGTGACCGGCGTCGAGATGTTCCGCAAGCTGCTCGACGAAGGCGTCGCCGGCGACAACATCGGCATCCTGCTCCGCGGCACGAAGCGCGAAGAGGTCGAGCGCGGCATGGTCTGCGCCAAGCCCGGCAGCATCACGCCGCACACGCACTACAAGGCGCAGGTGTACGTCCTCTCCAAGGACGAGGGCGGCCGTCACACGCCGTTCTTCAACGGCTATCGGCCGCAGTTCTACTTCCGCACCACCGACGTGACGGGCGTCATCACACTGCCCG
>CAZTMO010000054.1:0-10049 GCA_964615105.1 uncultured Thermoleophilia bacterium | reverse complement strand
TGGGCGTGATCTACGCACTCTCATATATGGCCTTCGGGTTGTGGTGGGTGACGCTTTCGTACCTCGCCTTCCCGCGCATCATCTTCGCCTGGGGCATGGACCGCATGGGTCCGAAGTGGTTCACCGACATCAGCCCGCGGTGGGCGAGCCCGGTCAAGAACCACGTCCTGTGCTTCGTCCTCGGCCAGATCGGCATCGCGCTCTACGTCTTCTGGACGAACAGCCCGCTGCAGGGACTGGCGGTCACCGGCCTCGAGGTGGTCACCGTGTTCGGCGTCACCGCGATCTCGGCGCTGCTGTTCCCCTATGTGAAGAAGGCCAGGGGCATCTGGGAGTCGTCCCCGTACCGCAACTGGAAGCTGCTGGGCATCCCGGTCGTCACGATCGGCGCGATCGTCGACCTCGTCTACCTGGCGATCCTGTTCACCTTCTTCTTCATCATGCCCGACCTGCGCGACTTCACGACGACGGGGGTCGTGTTCTTCGCCCTGATCTGGGTCCTGGGCATCATCTGGTACTTCGTCTGGAAACAGCGCAGCAGGAGCGTGGGCGTCGACGTCACGATGACCTATGGCGAGCTGCCGCCGGAGTGACCTGAACTGGCCCTGACGGGGGGCGGGAGCGGCGTGCGCGGCTCCCGCCCCCGACGTTTCGGTCGATGATCGTCTGGCGCAGCATCCACTCGGCCTGCTCGGTACGGGCCACCGACTCCCGATAAGCTTGCTTCAGCTCGGCGAGCTCGACCTCGGCTCTGCTGCGGGCACGTTCCATCATGCTGAAGTCGGCCTGCATCCTGGCGGCGGCGGCCTCGACCTTCTCGGCGCGGGCGCAGCGATGGCGCATGTACATCATCTCGCCGCGCAGCTCGCGGATGGTACGGAAGGCGGTGCGCTGGAAGTCAAGCGCCTCGTCAAGCGCGATCTCAGCCCTTTCGGCACGCGCCTTCCAGTGAGCGGCGACAGCGTGCTGCGCGTCGGTGAGGTCGCCGTGGACGTCAGACACCGTGCACCTCCCCGTCCACACGCCGTCCGCAGTGGCAGCGGAAGGCGAGACCGGCCGATGGGCACCCCGAGACGCGTCCGCCTCCGCGAGGCGGGACCTGGCCATGGGCGGCCGGTGACGTCGCGTGAACCGGACGGCGACGGAAGTGAGCAGGGTCGGTCACGCCGGATGCGCGACTGTCGTCGGACGACAAGAAAAAGACCACCGCGGCCTCCTTTGGCAGAGCCCAGACGGCCGGCTCTTCTCAGGGAGGCTTCCCGGTGGTCTCTCCACCTTGATTCCGCCAGAAGCCGGCTGCCTCGGCAACGGTCCGTGAGGCCTCGGCAGCCCGTTGTGGGGCGATTCTGAAGGGGGCCCGTGCGCCCTGTCAAGGCCCGGGGGTCGCGCCGGAGGCGCGTCGTGGCGAAGAGGCGGACTGGTGCACCTAAGTGGACGACTCTCGAACCCTCGCTTAGAGCTCCGGCAGCTGCTCGAGGGTAGACTGAACTGTGATGCCTGAGCTACCCGACGGTGGCGTGCGTGCGGTGCTCCGCCGCCGCCGGTTCGCACACCTCAGCCAGACAGACATGCCAACCGAGGGCACGTGCGAGTGCGTTAAGAGTGCCAAAGGTTGGATTGGCACGCCCGTGTTCGATGCGGCTGATGTCGGCCTGATCAATCCCGGACGTCGCGGCCAGGTCCTTTTGTGAGAGCTGGAGCGTCTTGCGCCGTTCGATGATGGTGCGAGCCAGACGGTAGCGCTCTTCGAGCGTCTCAAGCTCGGCGAGTGCCCGCGGGCCTTCAGCCGCAGCCTCTTCGCGCAGATCTCTGTAGAAGTCGTTGAAGTCAGTCATTGCCTCTCCTCCGGTCGACTGACTCATCAAGTATGGGCTTTACCCCAAATGTCGTCAAGTTGGGCATTTCGCTTGAATCTAGTGCTGCCTTCGCCCACGAAACTCGACAAGACGCTTCCTGGCCAAGGCGATCTCCTTGTTCTCCCGCTTCGCGCTGGCATCTTTTCCCTTGTCGTAGCCGGCGACGAGAAGGATGACCCTGTCAGCGTATGCATGGCAGTAGACCCTGAGGAGGATGTTCTTCTCGTCGCCAACGCCTCCGCCTTTCTTGGCGTGACCCGCCCGCGCGAGGACCTGGTCGGCCGGCTGTCGTACGCGGAATTCGAAGAGACCTTGTCCCAGCTGCTTCCCGAACTCCGTTCCACAGACCTCGACACCCATCTTCGCCAGGATCTCGTGCATCGCCACGCCGATGGCCCGGCGTTTGGCGGAATCAAGTGATCGCAGCCAGTCAAGAACGGGCTCGTCGCCTCCCTCATCCCTGTAGAACTCGAGGCGGAAAGGCTCATCTCCGGTCGGGGCTGGCATGGTGCTGAGACTATCACCGGATTCTCGCTACTTCGCAGGGTGCTTGGGTGACGTTCATGCGCAAGTGCGACGGGCTTCCTACAGCGCGCGGGCGCGGGCGATGCCGCGAAGCCCAACGTGCATGCGACCGGGCAGGCAATCAGACACCAGAAGTGGGGTGTGTGCAGGGCGAACGTCGTGATAGTGACAACGGGCTGGTGCCCCCAACGGAATTCGAATCCGTGCTGCCGGCTTGAAAGGCCGGTGTCCTAGGCCGCTAGACGATGGGGGCACGCGGAGCGCAGGCCATTATAGCGGCCGGACGCGTCGCTCGCTGGGGGCGCCGAAGCGGTCGCCGAGCTGCGCGAAGAACCCGAGGTCGACGTAGACCCGCTCGCCGGCGGAGCAGTAGAAGGGGCCCGTGGACGACGAGGCCGTACCGCAGGCCGACTGGGCGTACCCGCCGAAGAGCACGGACCTCGGCTCCCTGTAGGTGCGGCCGATCTTGCGGAACTGCTGGCGCCACACGTCCTCGGTGTCGGCGAGGACGACCGACGAGAACTGCTTGAGCTCGTCCTCCTGTTCCGGCGTCACGCCGCTCTGCCGGGGCGCCGTGTCGAGCATCGCCGACGGGTCGCCGCCCATGAACATGATCAACAGCAGGACGATGATGCCGGCCACCCCGCCCATGCCACCGATGGCGACGCCCCTGCCGCCCATCCTTCGCCTGTCTTCCACGTTTCCGCTGCCGCGTCGCCCGCGCCACTGCATCGGGACCTCCTCCCCGGTGTACGCTTTGCAGGCCAACCCCAAGGAGGTCACCCCGTGAAGTACGTTCGCATGCCCATCGAGGTCGAGTCCCCCGAGGAGTTCGGCTACGATGCGATCAAGTACAACCTCGCCGAGAGCTCGGTCCGCGACCGCTCCTTGAGCGATCTCGGCATCGAGCTCGGCGACCTTGTGCTCCTGTACGGCGAGCACATGGGCCACAAGGGTCTGCTGGAGCTGATCGCGCGGGCGAGCAGCGGGCCGGCGGGCGCAGTCGAGCCGGCCGAGGTGCTCGTCGCCTTCGGCGCCGCCCAGGCGCTGTTCATCATCGCCACCACCCTGCTCGAGAAGGGCGACCACCTCGTCGTCGTGCGTCCCAACTACGCGACCAACATCTTCACGCCGCGGGCGATCGAGGCCGACATCAGCTACCTGGAGCTGGCCTTCGAGGACGGCTGGAAGGTCGACGTCGACAAGCTCATGGCCCTGACGCGGCCCGACACGAAGTACGTCAGCATCACCGTGCCGCACAACCCTACAGGCCAGATGATGGACGAGGCCGAGCTGCGGCGCCTGGTCGAGATCGTCGAGAAGCGCGGCTGCCGGCTGCTCGTCGACGAGACCTACCGCGAGATGACGTTCGGCGACGTACTGCCCTGCGCGGCGACCCTGAGCGACCGCGCGATCAGCGTCTCATCGCTCTCGAAGACCTACGGTATTCCCGGCATCCGCACCGGCTGGCTGATCTGTCGCGACCGCGAGCTCATGCGGACCTTCCTCGGCGCGAAGGAGCAGATCGGCATCTGCGGCAGCGTCGTCGACGAGGAGATCGCGTATCAGGCTCTCAGTCAGCGCGACGCCTGGCTGCCCGAGATCCAGGGGCGCATCCAGAAGGCTCTGGGGGTCGCCCGCGACTGGATGGCCGGTGAGGAGCTCATGGAGTGGGTCGAACCCAAGGGCGGGGTGGTGAGCTTCCCGCGCATCAAGCCGGACGTGCCGGTCGACGTGGACATGTTCTACCGCAAGCTCACCGAGGAGTTCGGCACCTACGTCGGGCCAGGCCACTGGTTCGAGCAGTCGCGCCGGCACTTCCGGCTCGGCTTCGGATGGCCGACGCTCGAGGAGCTCGAGCACGGCCTCGCCGGCATCTCCGGCGCGCTGCGCGCGTCGCTGACCGGCTGAGCGCCGCAGGAACGAGGGCCGGCGCGCCCGCCCGTCGTGACGGGCGCGCCGGCCGGGACCTCCGTCAGGCGCCCCTGATCTGCTGCCAGGCGTCGAGGTAGTTCCTCGCGAACTCCCCGACGTCCTCGGAGAACTCGCCGACGGCGAACTGCTCCTCGGTGGGCAGCAACGCCCAGACGAGGGGGTCGGAGTACTCCTTCGCCGCGGGGATCGGCGAGTGGTACCAGGAATAGTCGACGATCTTGGCGGCGATCTCGGGCTCACAGATGTAGTCCATGAAGAGGTGCGCCGCGTACGGGCTCGGAGCCCCCACGGGTATCGCGGCGTTGTCGCACCAGATCATGTAGCCCTCTTTCGGGAGGGCGTACTCGATCTTCTCCGGGCCCAGTTGCTTGTAGGCCGCCAGCACGTAACCCGTCCAGCCGTGGCACAGCGGCGTCCCTTCGACGAGCAGGCGTCGCGTGTTGACCGAGTCGTAGGCCTTCACAAGCGGCTTCTGCTCGATCATCTTCTGGGTCGCCTCGTCCAGCTCTTCCTGGCTCGTCGAGTTGAGCGAGTGACCGCCGAGCTTGAGCCCCACGCCGATCGTCTCGCGGTAGTCGTTCAGCATCGTGATGCGGCCCTTGTAGGTCTCGTCCCACATGATGTTCCAGGAGTCGACCGGCTTGCCGATGATGTCCTTGCGGACGCCGATCCCCGAGGTCCCCCACTGGTAGGGGATGCTGTACAGGTTGCCGTCGTCGTCCTCGTTGTAGCCGGGCCGCTGGTACATCTCCATGATGTTCTTGTAGTTGGGGAGCAGGTCCATGCGCAGCGGCTGGAGCAGCTTCTGCTGGATCATGATGTGCACGGTGATGTTGTCGGGGACGATGATGTCGTACCCCCGGGAGCCGGCCATGAGCTTGGCGAGCAGCTCTTCGTTGCTGTCGTAGTTGCTCTCGGCGATCTCGACGCCGTACTCCTTCTTGAAGCTCGCCTTCACCGAGCGCGGCAGGTAGTCGGCCCAACTGAAGAGGATGAGCTTCTCGGGCAGGGTCGTGTCGAGGGGCTCGGGCGAGGCCGCCGTCTGGGCCTCCTCGCCGCCGCAGGCGGCGAGGAGGGCGCCGGCGGCCGAGACCGAGAGCCCGAGGGCGAGGGCGCGTTCGATGAACTGCCGTCGCGTGATCGTATGGCGGGCGGCCCCACGCGTGAGATCTTCGAGGTCTCGAAGCGGGACGTCCTTCGGCAAGGAGTCGTCGCGGTCCATGAGCGTTCCCCCTCTCTGTGGGCGCCGGCCGACGCCGGCGCAGCCGGACTGATGCGACTGAATCGAGAACCTGCACGCACGATACACCTCGATGAACCGTGCGACCAGACCCTTCTGTCGAGCTCGGGCGCAGCGACCACCCCGGCCATGGTCCCGGAGGCCGCTGCGGTAGACTGGCGCCCTCACCTCAGCGGACGAAGCGGAAGGGGGAACGATGCCGCTCAAGCATCCGGCCTCGCGCGTCGGCGACGCGACGAGGCTGTCGATCCGCCCCATGTTCACCAGCGAGACGCTGGACGTCCCACGGCACGAGCTGCCTCGCAGTGAGATGGCCCCGGACGTCGCCTACCAGATCGTCCACGACGAGCTGATGCTCGACGGCAACGCGCGCCTCAACCTGGCGACCTTCGTGAGCACCTGGATGGAGCCGCAGGCCGACCGGCTCATGGCGGAGTGCTTCGACAAGAACATGATCGACAAGGACGAGTACCCGCAGACGGCGGAGCTCGAGAGCCGGTGCGTCAGCATGCTCGCGCGCCTGTGGCACGCGCCGGGCGACGACGCGCCGGGTTGCTCGACCACCGGCTCGAGCGAGGCGGCGATGCTCGGCGGGCTCGCCCTGAAACGCCGCTGGCAGCACCGGCGCAAGGCCGAGGGCAAGCCGGCGGACCGGCCCAACATCGTCATGGGCGTGAACGTCCAGGTCTGCTGGGAGAAGTTCGCCGACTACTGGGACGTCGAGATGCGGCTCGTGCCGATGGAGGGCGACCGCTACCACCTGTCGGCACAGGAGGCGGTCGCCCGCTGCGACGAGGACACGATCGCCGTCGTCGCCGTGCTCGGGTCGACGTTCGACGGGTCCTACGAGCCCGTCAAGGAGATCTGCGGTGCCCTTGACGACCTGCAGGAGAGGACGGGGCTCGACGTCCCCGTCCACGTCGACGGCGCGTCCGGCGCCATGGTCGCGCCGTTCGTCGACGAGCACCTCGAGTGGGACTTCCGTCTGCCGAGGGTGGCCTCCATCAACACGTCGGGCCACAAGTACGGGCTCGTCTACCCCGGCGTAGGGTGGATCGTCTGGCGCGACGCCGCGGCGCTTCCCGAGGATCTCGTCTTCTGGGTCAACTACCTCGGCGACCGGATGCCGACCTTCGCGCTCAACTTCTCGCGCCCCGGCGCGCAGGTTGTGGCGCAGTACTACAACTTCATCCGCCTCGGCTTCGACGGGTATCGCCGCGTGCAGGCGTACGCGCGCGAGGTCGCCACGCGTCTCGCGGAGCGCATCGAGCGGCTCGGGCCGTTCGAGCTCCTGACGAGGGGGGACGAGCTGCCCGTGTTCGCGTTCAAGACCCGGGCCGAGGTCGTGGGCTTCTCGGTGTTCGACGTCTCGGTGGCGCTGCGCGAGAGGGGCTGGCTGGTCCCCGCCTACACGTTCCCCGCGAACCGCACCGACCTCGCCGCCCTGCGCATCGTCGTCCGCCGCGGCATGACCCACGACCTCGCAGATCTGCTGCTCAGGGACCTCGAGCGACAGCTCCCGCGGTTGCAGCGGCAGGCCGCGCCGATCCACGACGCGGCGTCGGGCAGCGGGTTCAGGCACTAAGGGCGCTGCGCGCAGGCGCGTCGCTTGGAGGCGCGGGGCGCGCAGGCGCGCCGCTCGGAGGCGCGGGGCTCTGCCGGTCAAGCGGGCTCGGCGCCCTGCAACTGGGCGCGCCAGCCGGCCAGCACGCGGTGCAGCTCCTCGGCCCCGACGATGGGCTCGTCGGGGTAGGGGAGCCCGACCGGGTGGAGCAGCGTGCCGCGGGTCTGCGGGCCGCCCATGCCGCCATGGAACGAGATCAGCTCCTCGAACGCGCAGCCTTCGTCGATCTGGGGGTCGTAGAAGCTGTTCACCATGATGTCGGGGCAGTGGGCGAAGCCGTCGGTGCGCAGGAGGTGTCGTGCGGCGGTCGGGGGGAACGGGGCGAGAGGGTCTTCGCCCTCGACACGCCCGTCTCGGAGGTAGCGCGCGCCGCGCGCGCCGAGCGCGGCGGGTCCGTGTTCGGCGGAGCGCACGAGCACCCAGCCGACGTGCGGGTGCGTGCGCAGCGCCGGGAGCAGCTCCGGGTGGCGCGCGTCGATCTCCTCGAGCGTGAGCCGGCGCTTCTCCTCCATCAGGTAGATGAGGCCGAGGTTGCCGGAACCGAGCACCACGACGTCCTCGTCGCTCACGTCGTTCTTGGCGCGCTGCTCGTCCTTCTCCTTGCGCCCCGTCGCCTCCTGGAAGGCGCGGGCGACGGCGCTGTCGTTCTCGTCGCCGCCGGCGAGCGGCGCGACCACGCCGGTGCGGAGCGAGCGCCGCACGAGGTCGTCGAGGCCGTAGCCGTTGCGCTGCTTGAAAGTCGCGCCCTGGGTCTGGCCGTGGTCCGAAAGGACGACGATCTCGTAGGGGCGCGGGGCGTAGCGGCGTGCCCGGGCGATGCGCCCGAACTGTTGGTCGATCTTGCGCAGGCACTCGAGGGTGTCGGCGCGCTCGATGCCGGAGTGGTGCGCGACCTCGTCGTAGCCCGACATGGTCGCGTACACCGCCGGGCGTCCCGCCATCATGTCAGCGAGGACGCTGTGCACGACGAGGTCGCGCACGACGACGCTCACCCCGCCGCGCATGAAGGGGTACGAACCGCCGCGATGTCCGCGCGGCCGCACGTCGCGGCGGATCGCGCGGATCGCCGCCGACCACTCGAGCGCGACCTCGAAGATGAAGAGCGCGAACGCGCGCGTGACGTTGAACCCGTTGGCGAGGAAGGGCCGGTAGTCGGGGTTCGCCCTCTTTTCGGCCTCGAGCTTGCTGATCGTCAGGATGTAGCGCTCGGCGCCGCCGGAGAGCAGGTTGCCGCGGCTGGCGCCGCCGCCGCGCAGCAGCCCGCCGCCGTTCAGGTGGCGGCGCTCGATCTCGGCGCAGTCGGCCGGCGCCGAGCAGGTCATCATCGTCGCCGTCTCCTTCTCGACCCAGCGAAAGGCGGGGATGTCGTCGTTCGACCCGAGCAGGATGCCGGCCTGCGAGGCGCCGGTCTGCGACGAGAGGTCGGTCTCCCACTCGTCGAGGCGGTGCGTGCCCTGCGCGACCCAGCGCGCCAGCTCGGGCGCGCTCCCGTCGCGCATCGCGCGCTGCAGCACCGGCAGGGCGAGCCCGTCGATCTCGAGGTAGACGATGCCGGGGACGTCGGTCCGCACCGGCGTGCCCGTGCGTCGGGCGATGCGCTGGGTCACGCGCAGCGTGTAGGAGTCGTCGTCGTTCGTGCCGAGCACGACCTCGAGGGCGACGCTGACGGCGGCGATGATGAGGCTGGCGAGCAGGGCGGCGAGGAACGATTCGACGGTGAAGGCGTTGCCGATGACCTCAGCGGCGAGGAGCAGGATCGCGGCGTCGCCGAAGAGCACGAGGAGGAAGCCCAGGGCGACCGTGTACGGGAGCCGAAGCGCCGCGATCAGCGGCGGCAGGAGCGCGTTGAACAGGGCGATGACGGCGGCGGCGAGGAAGGCGCCCCCGACGCTGCCGACCTCGACGCCGGGGAGGACGGCGGCGGCGACCCAGACGGCGGCGGCGGCGACGAGCCAGGACGCGGCGAGGTGCAGCGGGCGCAGCTTGACCGGCCGGGGGCTCCACGCGGGTGGCGTCGCCTGCGGCCGCGCCGCCCCCGGTGGCTGCGCGTGCGCCGGCGTCTCCTTCGGCCGCGCCGCCTCCGCCGCCCCGTCCTTGCGCTCGCGCTCCATCCTGCCCTCCGGGTCCGCCCAGCCCGCGCCGCTCGCGGCGCGAGTCTACACGGTGAGAGGGCGCCGGCGTTGTGCGCCGCGGGTACTCGTGGGAGGGCGGCGGCCTGTGACGCGGGCACTCGTGGGGCGCTGCCGCCGTACGACGCGATCGTTCAACGCGCGGCCGCGGGCCACGGCGGTGCCCATCACGGACCGGTGTTCAGCGTGTCCGTGGCCGGGTCGTAGAAGCGCCAGTTCGTGCGCTCGACGACCCTCCAGTCCGCGTCGGTCTTGCGGAGCGTGTACTCCCATACCGTGACGGCGGTCACCCAGTCGGGCTGTGGCACCGCACGCCGGGCGCCCGCGTCCAATTTCACCCTGAGAAAGCGCTCCTCGACGCCCGCGTGGACCGCGACGTCGCCATCGACCTCCCGCCGGAGAAAGTCCCAGTAGACGACCTTCTCAGTGCATCCGGTGATCTGGACCCCGCCGTCTTCATCCTGCAGCAGCGCCTTCGCGTAGTCCCAGTCGTGCCACTCCTTCAGCGCGTCGCCGGTGGCGGCATCCTCGAGCCGAGCGACGTAGGCCATCTGAAGGGACTCGCGGTCCGCGGCGGTGAGCGACGTGCCGACGAGCTCCGGCGGCCGTACCGAGGCCAGTGCCTGCTCGAAACGGACCACGCCGTCCTGCAGGGCAGTATCGGTCGCGGTCGACGGCGGCGTCCAGCGCCAGGCGGCGAACACGCCCGCCGCGAGCAGCACGGCGGCGAGCGCCGCCCA
>CAZTMO010000053.1:0-10062 GCA_964615105.1 uncultured Thermoleophilia bacterium | reverse complement strand
CGATGCTCAACGTGGCCGCGGGGGCGAGCTGGGTGAGCTTCCATCACGGCGGCGGTGTGGGCGTCGGCAAGAGCCTGCACGCCGGCATGGTCGTGGTCGCCGACGGGACGGACATGATGGCCGAGCGGCTGCAGCGAGTCCTGACATGCGATCCCGGCACGGGTGTGATGCGACACGCGGACGCGGGATACCCTGAAGCCGTCGAGGCGGCGAAGCGCGGCGGTCTCGACCTGCCGATGGTGGCGGGGGCGTGAACCGTCGCGATCTCGGCCTGCACATGGTGACGACGACGTGAAGGGCCCGTGTCGAACGGACCGGGGGTGAGGGTGACATGAGGCGCATCTCGCTGGGCGACATCGAGGCGACGGCCGCGGCGCTGCATGCGAACGCCGAGGTGTCGGACGAGCTGCGCCGCGCGGTCGGCGACATCGTCGCCGAGGTGCGGCGCGGCGGCGACGCCGCCTTGCGCGAGCTCACGCGGCGCTTCGACGGCGTCGAGATCGGCGCGGCTGAGGGTGGCGCGAGCGGCGCGGCTGCAAGTGACGGGGGCGGCGCGGCTGCAGACGGCGCAACCGGCACGCTGCGCGTGCCGCCGGCGTCGCTGGCCGCCGCGCTCGAAGGCCTTGGCCCCGAGCTTATCGAAGCCCTGCGTCTCGCGGCGGCCAACATCCGCGCCTACCACGAGCGCGAGCTCCCTCGGGCCTGGCGCGAGACGCTCGCACAGGGTCAGGTCGTGGGCCAGGAGGTCGTCCCGCTGGAGGCCGCCGGCCTCTACGTGCCCGGCGGCCTCGCCGACTACCCGTCCTCCGTCCTCATGACGGCGATCCCGGCGCAGGTCGCCGGCCTCGCCCGCATCGTCGTCTGCTCGCCGCCGCGCGCCGACGGTTCGGTGCCGCCCGGCGTCGCCGCGGCCTGCACGCTCCTCGGGCTCGACTTCGTCGTGCCCGTGGGCGGCGCGCAGGCGATCGCGGCGATGGCCTACGGCACCGAGTCCATCCCGCGTTGCGACATCATCGTCGGGCCCGGCAACCGCTACGTCACCGAGGCCAAGCGGCAGGTCATGGGCGAGGTCGCGATCGACAGCCTCGCCGGGCCCAGCGAAGTGGTGATCGTCGCCGGCGCCGACTCCGACCCGGTCTGGCTCGCCGCCGACCTTCTGGCCCAGGCCGAGCACGGCGCCGGCGCCATGGGCGCCGTGCTGTCATTGAGTCCGCCGCTGAGCGACGCGCTCGAACGGGAGGTCCCGCGCCTCGCCGCCGAGCTCGGCATCGCGACCGACGAGGTCACGGTCGTCGACTGTCCGTCGGCTGAGGCGGCGATGAAGCTCGTCAACGCGTTCGCGCCAGAGCATCTCGAGCTGCACGTTGAGGAGCCCGCCGAACTGCTCCGGCACGTGCGCAACGCCGGCGCCGTCTTCGCCGGACGCTACGCCGCCACCGCCTTCGCCGACTACGCCGCCGGGACCAACCATGTGCTCCCGACGCGCGGCGCGGCGCGCTTCTCGCAGGGCCTGTCGGCGAGCCACTTCGTGAAGCGCGTCGCCGTCGTCGAGCTCGACTCCGCCGCCGCCGCCAGGCTCGCTGCACCGGTCGCGGCGATCGCCCGCGACGAAGGCCTTGCGGCTCACGCGTTGTCGGCTGAGCTGCGCGGTCTGCCTCAGGGCTAACGGGACCACACGGTCGCGCCAAGCGATAGCCCTTGACGGACGCTGCCATACTGATTATATATTCGCAGTATGCCAACGTCAGTCAGGCAGAGCGACTTCGCTTACGAAGAGCTCAAGGAGCTCATCGTGACCGTTGAACTGCAGCCCGATTCCCTGATCTCCGAGCGGGAGCTGATGACCCGCCTGGGGGTGGGACGGACTCCGTTACGGGAGGCGTTGCAGCGTCTCGCCAGCGATCGGCTAGTGCGGGCCGTGCCCCGGCGCGGTTACTTCGTCGCCGGCCTCACGTATCAAGGCGCGCTCCACAGTTACGAGCTCCGACGCCACATCGAAGGGCTGGGCGCACGTCTGGCTGCGAAACGGGCCACGGAGGAACACCGCCGGCAACTGCAGCAGTACCTCAGGGATGTCGAGGAAGGCATGCACGTCGAGACCGGACGCTGGCACCTCACGGCCGATGCGCGGCTGCACGAGCTCGTCGCCCAGGCCTCCGGAAATCCGTACATCCAGCAGATGCTCGGTGAGCTCTATGACGTCAGCGTTCGCGAGTTGTATGTGTCAAAGCGGCCCTTCACCGTCATGACAGAAGAGATCGACACATTCCGCAAGCTGGTGGACGCGATCTGCCGAGGGGACGCGAGCGCCGCCGAGGCGGCGATGCGCGAGCACCTGAGCTGGGATGCTCAACGCGACCGCGGGAATACACCCTGATGCCGACACAGGTCCCGGACGTCGAGAAGGACGAGGTCGTGCGGGGCGGGGGCCCCCAAGCCGCCCACCGCGCTCCTCGGCGCCGTCCGAACTGGACGACGCTCGCGCTTGCGGGGCCGACCGTCGTGCTGATGATCGGGTTCGTCGTCGTGCCTTTTTTCTACATCTTGCGCACGAGCGTCGCCAATACGGGGCCGTACGGTGCGGTCGGTTCGGACTGGACGCTGGAGAACTATCGCGCCCTCGCCGATCCGGTCTACGTCCGCATCATCCTCAACAGCTTGTGGCTGGCCGCGCAGAACACCATCGTCTGCCTCCTTGTCGGCTATGCCGTCGCCTACATCCTTGCGTTCAGAGCCGGGCGCATGGTGGGCCCGCTGATCCTCCTGCTGGTCATCCCCTTCTGGGCGAGCTTCCTGGTGCGCATGTCCGCATGGATGACTCTTCTGAGCCCCGGCGGGATCGCCGACTCGGCCCTGCGGGCGATGCGTCTCATCGGCGAAGACACGCAACTCATCCCCAGCAACGGGGCCGTGCTGATCGGTCTCCTCTACGTGTTCCTCCCCTCTGCCGTGTTTCCGATCTACGCCGCCATGAGCGCCATTCCCCACCCTCTTCTGGACGCCGCTGGTGACCTGGGGTGCGGCTCCGTCCGCACACATGCCCTGGTGATCGTGCCGTTGGCGCTCAAGGGTCTGGCGGCGGCCGTCCTCTTCGTGTTCGCACCCTCACTCGGCGTGTTCGTCATCCCGATCCTGCTCGGCGGTGGCAAGGACTTGATCATCGGCAACCTGATCGTCACGTTGTTCCTGGAGTTCCGCAACATGCCGTTCGGCGCCGCCGTGTCGGTCGTCCTGGTGGTGCTGGTCGCTCTGATCGCACTCGTCGCGCTGCTTGGCTTCGCGCTGCGCGGCCGAAAGCGGGGGGAGGTGCACGGATGAGTTCGACCGTAGCGGCGGCGCCACGTAGATCGGCGACGCCCCGGCGCAAACGTCTGCGTCAGGCTCGGGCGCGCTGGCTCGACGGAGTGATGAGCGTGATCACCGCGGCGACGTACGTCTTTCTGCTCGCCCCCATCGTGGTCGTCGTCGTCTTCTCGACCACGAAGTCGAAGTCGGGGTACGAGTGGTCCGGGTTCACTTGGGACTGGTACCGGGAGTTGGCGCACTCTTCGCAACTACTCCATGCCCTGCAGGTGAGCCTCATCGTCGGCTTCTCGGCCGCTGCCCTCAGCGTGATCATCGGATTGCTGGCCGCGTTCGCCATGGCGAGGCGGCGGTTCCGGGGCAAGTACGTGTTCAGCGGCATGGTCTTGATGCCGCTGGTCGTTCCAGAGCTCGTCCTCGCCACGTCACTCCTCATCATGCTCACCCGCTCGAATCTGCAGCTCGGCTACGCAAGCCTCATCCTGGGCCATGTCATCATCACGCTTCCTTACGCGGCGCTGATCCAGCTCGCACGAATCTCAGGTCTCAACAAGGAGATCGAGGAGGCGGCGGCCGATCTCGGCGCTACGCCGGGAGAGGTGATCCGCCTGGTGATTGTCCCGCAGGTGCTGCCGGCCATGCTCACCGCGTTCATCTTCGCCTTCCTGGTGTCGTTCGACGATATCGTCATGTCGATGTTCTTGAGCGGGGTGGGGACGACGATGCTGCCCGTCCACATCTACTCGATGCTGAAGCTCGGAGTGAGTCCCGTCGTGAACGCCCTCGGGACGATCCTCGTGGGCCTGACGCTCCTGCTGACATTCACCACCGGCTTGCGTCAGGCGACCGTGCAATTGAGACGGGGGTGAGCCGCGACACGACCGATGATGGGACGATGTTGGCCTTCTGGCAGAGGCAGTGCGCCGGCGAAGGCCGTGGACACGACCGACACTATATGGGGGTTGTCATGAGTCTGAAGAAGGGTTCCGCTCTGTGGGTGTTCGCCGCAGTCGTCGTTCTGCTTGCTCTGACGCTGGCACTCGCGGCCTGCGGCGGAGAAGAAGCGGAGACCGCCGCGACGGGCGCCAGTCTTCCCTCTACGACCGAGCTGAACATCTACGCCTGGTCGGGAGAGATCCCTGAGAGCATTCTCAAGGACTTCGAGAAGGAGACGGGCATCAAAGTGACCTTCGACACGTTCGACAGCAACGAGGCGATGGTCACCAAACTGCAGGCTGGGGCGACGGGCTACGACCTCGTGAATCCAAGTCAGTACGCCGTTCAGCAGTTGGCCGGCCTCGGTCTTGTCCAGGAGCTCGATCACTCGAAGCTGCCGAGTCTGGGCAACGTGCCCGAGTCATTCCAGCAGGCGGAGTACGATCCGGGCCTCAAGTGGAGCGTGCCGATCATGTGGGGCACGACGGCCATGGCCTACAACTCGAAGTACATCAAGGAAGACCTGACGAGCTGGAGCGCGCTCGCCGATCCTGCGTACAAGGGCAAGATCATGATGCTCGATAACATGCTGGCCTCGTATATCCCTGCGCTGCAGGTCAACGGCTTTCGCGCGAGTTCGACGGATCCTGACGAGGTCGAGGTCGCGACTCAGTGGCTGATGGACCAAAAGCCTCTGTTGCAGGGATACAACTCGACCAACAACGAGATGCTGCTCGCCAAAGGGCAGGTCTGGGTGGAGCTTGCCTGGAACAGCCAGATCGTGCCACTCATGGATGACCATCCGGAGCTGGTCTGGGTGCTTCCTGAGGAAGGCTTCTCGTTCTGGACTGACAACCTCTCGATAACGAAAGACGCGAAGAACGTCGCCAACGCGTACAAGTTCATCGAGTACCTGTTGCAGCCCGAGGTCGCTGCGAAGATGTGTCAGGAGTCCGGAATCGCGGTGCCCAACACGCCGATGATGGATCTGCTGCCGGACGACGTCGTGAACAACCCTGCCATGTTCGTGCCCGAAGAGGACATGGAGCGAGCCGACGTGATCTTGGACCCCGAAGCCGCGACGGCCGCTTTTCAGAAGGGTTGGACCAAGGTCCGTGCTGATTGACGTGGCGGGCAAGTCGGGCTGAGCCGGAATACGTGGAAGGACAGCGAGAAGACAGTCGCGGTCGCCGAGAAGCGGCGGCCGCGACTGTCACGACAGGAGAACAACGGAGGAGCAAGGCGTGGGCGGATTCGACATTGTGACCGAGGTGACAAGAACGCCGCGCCAGTTAGTAGAACGGTATCGGCGCATCGCGCCGTCGACGCTCGGCCACTTGATCGATGGACACGCCCTCGATGCCCGGATCGAGGCGCTTCTACCGGGTACCCGTCTCGTCGGTCCGGCGCTGACTGTCCAGACCAGCGGGCGGGATTCGTCCGTGTGTCACAAGGTCATCGATTTGATCGAGCCCGGGGATGTGGTGGTCATCGCCGGGGACGGGCGGGCGGACCGTGAGTACGCGTGCTGGGGCGAGATGATGATGCTCGCCGCCAAAGTCGCGGGCGCTGCCGGTGTCGTCATCGACGGCCCGCTGACTGACATCGAGCAGCTCCGCGAAGTCGGCCTGCCGGTCTTCGGCCGAGGTCGCGTCCCGCTCACGACACAGTTGCTCGGTGAGGGTGGCGCCATCAATCGTCCCATCACCTGCGGCGGGGTGCTCGTGAACCCCGGCGACCTGGTGTTGGGGAGTGACGACGGGGTCATTGTCTTGTCTCCGGATGAGGCAGTGCGACTCTACGATGCGGCCCTCGAGGAGGAATGCGGCGACGCGGCATACCGTGACGAGTTGCTGAGTGGCAAGCGGCCTTCGGAGCTGTACGACATCGATGGCCTGATCGACGGGAGCTTTCATGGGTGATGTGCGGGAGCCGTTGTACGACGAGGAGGTCGACTACGCTGCGCAGAGTTGGCGAGTCGTGGCCGATCAGCGAGAGACGGGCATGCTTCCGTTGGTCATCGTGCCGTCTGGTGCCGTCGAGGTCTATGGTCCGCACTTGCCGTTGGCGTCTGATTCGGTGGTCGCGACGGCGGTGGCGCGGCGGGTCGCTCGCGAGCTCTCCGCTGTCTGTACTCCCGTCATCCCGGTCGGGTACTCGCGCGATCTGATGAGCCACCCCGGCACCCTCACGGTGGCACCCGACGCGTTTCGCGCCTACTTCGAGGGCATCTGTGCCAGTCTCGTGCACTGGGGCTTTCGCCGGTTGCTCTTTGTCAACACTCACGCCGGCAACGTCGCGCTCATCGACGAGGTCGCTATCGACCTCGGCGAACGTCACGATGCGCGCTGCATGCAGGTCGACTGGTGGCGCTACTCGAATCGGGTCGCCGCCGATCTGATGTCCGGCGGGCCTTGGGTCGTCGGGCACGCCGGCGAGCTCGGGACGTCCGTACTGCTCGAGGTCGCACCCGAACTGGTCGACCTCGCGGCGGCTGTCGATGAGGAGCCCGAGGGCGACCCATGGCCGACGGGTCTGGAGCGCTACCATGGGTACTCCGACTTCAGCGCGTCCGGCGTCATGGGTCGGCCGTCGCTCGCCTCGGAGGAGAAGGGCAAAGCGATCGTCGACCGTTGCGTCGCGCAGATCTGCGCCGACGCCCGCGAGCACTTCGGGCTGGCGGACGCGTGATGATGGCACGGAGACTGGATCGTCACGCGATTCCCGCGGGTGCCTGCGCGCCAGTGAGGGAGAGAACATGAGCCTGAAGGTGGCGGCAGTACAGATGGCGTCGGGCCCCGCCAAGGACGAGAACGTGGCCGTGGCGCTGAAGCTGATCGAGGAAGCCGGGCGCGAGGGCGCCGACCTGGTCGTCCTGCCGGAGTACTTCACCTACCTGGGGCCCGAGGACCGCTACCGCGAGGTCGCAGAGTCCGTCGACGGGCCGACGCTGAGCCGTGTGGGGGCTCTCGCTGCCAAACACGGCATCGTGGTTCTGGCCGGTAGTCTGGTCGAACCGTCGCCGCACGCCGGCAAGTTCTTCAACACCAGCGTGCTCTTCGATCGTGACGGCACACGGCGGGCGGTCTACCGCAAGATGCATCTCTTCGACATCGACGTGCCGGGCGAAGTGTCGGACCAGGAGTCGGCGTTCATCGAAGCGGGCGAGCGACTCATCATTGCCGTGCTGCCTGAGTTCACCGCCGGTCTGTCCATCTGCTTCGACCTGCGGTTCCCGGAGCTGTATCGCGAGCTCGCCGCGGCCGGCGCCCAGGTGCTGTTCGTGCCTTCCGCCTTCGCCTACGCGACGGGCCGTGTGCACTGGGAGGTCCTTCTGCGGGCACGCGCCATCGAGAACCACGCATACGTGGTGGCTGCCGGGCAGCAGGGTGAGGCGAGTGGTCATCCCATGTGGGGGCACAGCATGATCGTCGACCCGTGGGGTGCCGTGTTGGGACGATGCGAGAGCGATGCCGAAGGCATCGTCTATGCGGATATCGACATCGCTGAGGTCGAGCGGCGTCGCGGTCAGGTGCCGGTACTGAGTGCCCGTCGACCAGAGTCGTATCGCGCGGGTGTGCGGGTTGAGAGAAGCGGCAGTCGCGACGGCTTGGCCGAGCTGCGTGGAGGCGCCGATGCCTGACGACGTCGCCGCATCGGCGCCGGCCCCGCCACGGCAGAAGCGCGCAGGCGCACGCAGGGTCAAGGCTGACATCGTCGTCGATCTCGGGCTCTGCAAGGCCTGCGGCATCTGCATCAGCCTGTGCCCGACGAAGGTCTTCGACGCCGACGACGCCGGGCAGGCGGTCGCCGCGCGTCCCGAGGACTGCACCGTCTGCCGCCTCTGCGAGTGGCACTGTCCCGACTTCGCGATCGAGGTGTTGGCGCGCGAGGCCGGCGACGACGAGGCGGCGAAGGCCGCGCCCGCCGCCACCGTGGCGGGGGAGGACGCCTGATGCCGCAGCCGCGCAAGGTGATCCAGGGGAACGAGGCCGTCGCCGAGGGCGCGATCGCCGCCGGGGCGCGCTTCTTCGCCGGCTACCCGATCACGCCCTCGACCGAGATCGCCGAAGTGCTCTCGCGACGCATGCCCGAGGTCGGCGGCTCGTTCCTGCAGATGGAGGACGAGATCGCCTCGATGGGCGCCGTCATCGGTGCCTCGCTGGCCGGTGTCAAGGCGCTGACGGCGACGTCGGGACCGGGCTTCAGTCTCAAACAGGAGCTGATCGGCTACGCCTCGATGGCGCAGGTGCCGTGTGTGATCGTCGACGTCATGCGCGGGGGGCCGTCGACGGGCCTGCCGACCGACCCCGCGCAGGGCGACGTCATGCAGGCGCGCTGGGGCACGCACGGCGAGCACTCGATCATCGTGCTCGTCCCGAGCTCGGTCCTCGAGTGCTTCACCCTGACGGTCGACGCCTTCAACTTGAGCGAGCAGTACCGCTCGCCGGTCATCATCCTCTCCGACGCGCTCGTCGGGCACATGCGCGAGGCGGTGGCGTTGCCGCTCGCCGAGGAGCTGCGCATCGCCGAGCGCGGCGAGCCCGACTGCGAGCCCGACGAGTACGACACCGTGGTCTCGACGCTCGACCACATCCTGCCGCGGCCGGACCTCGGCTCGCGCTTTCGCGTGCACGCCACCGGGCTCGTGTACAACCGGCGCAGCGGCGTCGTGGACACGAGCGACCCCGAGGTGGCGGCCGACCTCGGCCTGTACCTGCGGGAGAAGATCTACCACCACCGCGACGCGATCGTCCGCGTCGAGGAGGTCGAGATGGAGGACGCCGAGATCGGGCTCTTCGCCTACGGCTCGGTCGCCCGCTCGGCGCGCGCGGCGATGAGGGCGGCGCGCAAGAAGGGCCTCAAGGTGGGCCTACTGCGCCCGGTCACCCTCTGGCCCTTCCCGACCGCCGCCGTCGAACGCATGGTCGCGCACGTCGAGACCGTGATCGTCCCCGAGATGAACATCAGGCAGATGGCGTGGGAGGTGCAGGCGGCCGTGGTCGGACGCGCCAAGGTCGTCGACTTCGGCCGCGTCGACGGCAAGCTCATCACGCCCGCCCAGATCGAAGAGCTCATCGACCGGGAGGTGGACCATCTCCGCGCTCGTTGACGAGACCATCGTCGCCCATGAGCCCGAGGACTGCGCGGCGCCGCGCATGAAGCCGGCGAGCACCGCGGCGATTCGCGCCCAGTTGCGCTCGGCGAGGACCGTGTGGTGCCCCGGGTGCTCCAACGGCATCATCACGCGCGCGATCATCGACGCCGTGCTCGGCCTCGAGCTCGACGCCGACAAGGTCGCCGTGTTCGCCGGCATCGGCTGCTCGGGGCGCATCACGAACTATCTGAACTACTCGACGGTGCACTGCGCGCACGGCCGCGCCCTGCCGTTCGCGACGGGGGCCAAGGTCGCCGACCCGGCGCTCAAGGTCATCGTCGTGATGGGGGACGGCGACTGCGCGGCGATCGGCGGCAACCACCTCATCCACGCCGCGCGCCGTAACGTCGACCTCACCGCCGTGGTCTTCAACAACAGCATCTACGGCATGACCGGTGGGCAGAAGAGCCCGACCACGCACGTCGGCGACCGCTCGACGACCAGCGTCTGGGGCAACGCCGAGCCCGCCTTCGACCTCTGCGAGCTCGCCCGCGCCGCGGGAGCGACCTACGTCGCCCGCGGCACCTCGTGGGCCTACCGGCAGCTCGTCCAGCTCATCGCCGGCGGCCTCGTCCATGAAGGCTTCTCGTTCATCGAGGCGATGGCCGTCTGCAACACCTACTACGGGCGCTTCAACCTCACCGCCGATGGCGCCAAGTTCCTGC